>NZ_JBMERN010000191.1:0-5325 GCF_049310965.1 Loktanella sp. DJP18
CCACTTTCGGCGCATGAAGACCTTGCAGAAATTCGTCGCAGTCCACGCCTCGGTCCACAACCATTTTAACCAGGAGCGCCATCTCTATTCACGACATAACTTTAAGCTGAACCGTGCCGCTGCTCTTTCCGAGTGGCGTCAACTTTGTTCGGCATAGGTTCCGACGTTTCGCGGCAAACTGAGACTGGTTCGAATTAGTCTGACAGCACCGATTTCTTCGGAATTATCAGCCCAGGCACAGGAGAGCTGTCGCTTACCGCTTCACGAAGAAATCATAGGCGACCAAAACCAAGGTCACGGCGACAACAGCAGCCAGATCGATGCGGGGAACCCAAACAATAAGGACGCCCAAAAACGCCGCCAGAACCAAGAAGGCAAAGACCGGCAGCAGTAAGGATCTGAACCTGCCTTCGGGCGCGCGACCCTTTGCCGCATTGGTTGCATCTGCTTCGCGTTGCGTCATGTTCATCCTGCCGCTCCCCTGCCAGCCCAGTGTTCCAGCCACGCGGCCGTCCGCACCAGTCGGGCATCGTCGCGCGGTCTACCCATCACCTGCACGCCCATTGGCAGCGAGCCAGACGGCCCGTCAGCCTGCAGAAGTGGAAGCGATATCGCCGGCGATCCGGTGAAGGACGCCAGTGCATTAAAAACTGAATCCCCTGTCGACCCCAGGCCATCCGGTGCCACCCCCGGCGCGGCAGGCATGAGGATGGCGTCGCAACGCGAGAGGATCGTCTCGAGCCCCGCGCGATATATGCCAGCCCAATCTTGCGCCGCCAGATAGTCGCGGGCGGTAACCTGTCTGCCACGGTCCAGCGCCAACAGCATTTCCGAGGACAGGATCTCACGTCCGCGACTGTCGTAGGTGTAAAGACACTTGGCCATCTCGGCCAGATTTACGACTTCGCGATACGTGGGCGCGCCGGCAAAGCTTTCGGGAAGGTCGGCCTCGAAGCATTGCGTGCCCAGAGCCGCCGCCAGTTCCTCCATTCCCGCGCGCATGTCGGGGCTTGCCTTGTCCCACCATGGTGGGCGCACCAGTGCGAAGGTCGGCGGCACGGGCGGTGCCGATTGCGCCGCATCAAGCAGGCGGGGTGCGGCAAATGGGGGGCGGTCACCGGCCGGATCGTGACCCGCAAGTATGTCCGCCAGCAAGGCCGCGCCCGCAACGTCGCGCGCAAATGTGCCCACCGTGTCGAGGCTGGGCGATTGAATCAGCGCGCCGCGCATGGGAATCAGACCGAAGGACGGCTTGAACCCGACCACACCGACATAAGAGGCGGGCCGCAGGACCGACCCACCGGTCTGAGTGCCCACGGCCAGCGGGACCATTCCTGCGGCGACCGCCGCGGCCGATCCTGCGGAGGACCCGCCCGGGGTGCGGCTATTGTCGAGCGGGTTGCGGGTCCGGGCCGGATGCAGGAAGGCCAGTTCCGTCGTCTCTGTCTTGCCCGCCATCAGTGCCCCCGCGCCGCGTAGGAAGGAAACGGCCAGTGCATCGCGGTCGGGCCGCCGGTCGGCATCCAGCGATGTGCCGTTGGCGGTCGGCATGTCCACCGTATCGAAAATATCCTTGATGCCGACGGGGACTGCGTGGAGGAGGCCGAGTGGTCGGCCCGTCCCGCGCAGGCGGTCAAGCATCAGCGCCTGCCGCATTGCGTGATCCGCATCGAAATAGGCCCAGGCACCAATCTCCGGCTCCCGCGCGGCGATGCGCGCGCCGAGGGCCCGGGCGATCTCGACCGCACGGATCGCCCCGGTGGCCAGCCTGTCGCGCAGTTCGACCGCCGGCAGGTCCAGCAATTCGGGCCGCGGCTGCCCCTTGGCTCCGGGCGCCTCGGGTAGGGGGATTGCCTTGGGTGCCATGGGAATTGCCTCAGCTGCCATAGAAGTAGTTCGGCAACGCGTAGATGAGTGCCGGGAAGTTGTACACGAGGATCATCGCCAGAAGGACCATGGCAAGGTACGGCATGACGCCCTTGAATATCTCTACCAACCGCACCTCGGGCGGGGCAATTCCTTTCAGGTAATATGCGCTCATGGCCATGGGAGGTGTAAGAAACGACGTCTGCAGGTTCAGCGCCACGAGAATGCCGAAGAACAGGGGATCGACATCGAAGACGGCGAGGAGGGGCAGGAAGATCGGCACGAAGATGATGATGATCTCTGACCATTCCAGCGGCCAACCCAGCAAGAAGATGATGAGCTGCGCCAGAATAAGGAACTGCAGCTGCGTCAGGTCCAGCCCCGTCACGAACTCGGAGATCAGTTGCTCGCCGCCCAGGTAGGAGAAGACCGACGAAAAGATATAGGAGCCGACGAACAGCCAACATACCATCGCCGTCGTGCGCACGGTCAGGTAAACACTTTCGCGCAGACGCTGGAACGTCAACGCGCGATAGGCGACGGCGAGGACCAGCCCGCCTAACGCGCCGATCGAGGCGGCCTCGGTGGGGGTTGCGAGACCACCCAGAATCGAGCCCAGCACGGCAAGGATCAGAAGAGCCAGCGGCAGGAACGATGTAAGCAGCAGCCACGCCAGCTCACCCCGGGGCATGTCCGGGATTTCTTCCTTCGTAGGTTTCGGCGCGACGGATGGCTGCAGGATCGCGCGCGTCACGATATAGACCACGTAAAGCCCGGCCAGCAGGAACCCGGGCACCAGCGCGCCAGCATAGAGCCGGACGATGGATACGCCGGATGCGGCGGCATAGACGATCAGCATGATCGAGGGCGGGATCAGGATGCCCAGGGTCCCCCCCGCGCAGATAATCCCGCTGGCGAACGAATGATCATACCGCGCGCGCAGCATTGCGGGCAACGCCAGCAGGCCCATCAGCGTAACCACCGCCCCGACGATGCCCGTTGCCGTCGCGAAGAGGGCGCATGTGACCAGGGCCGCAACGCCCATCGAGCCAGGGACGTTCTTCGACGCGATGTTGAGCGTCGTGAACAGCCGGCCGACGATATTCGCCCGTTCGACGACGTAGCCCATGAACAGGAACAGCGGCACCGCCGTGAGAACCTCGTTCGCCATGACGGTATAGGTCTGGTTGATGAACAGGTCGAAGACGTTGTTGCTTAGATACCCCTCGAACGTGGCTTTGAGGCGCTCTAGCCCCCCGGCTTCCTCCGCCAGCCTGTTGAGGCCGCGGAACATCCGCCCCTCGTCGTAATAGGCATAGTAGCCGAAGCCGATGCCCATCGCCATCAGGGTGAAGGCGATCGGAAAGCCTGCGAAAACGAGTACAATGAAAAGCCCGAGCATGAGCAGGGCGATCTGTGGGTCGGTCACGCCTGTGCGCCTCCGGCAAGATTGTATCGGGGATTCAAGACGCGCCGCCCGACCGGGTCTCGGCCTTGGCTGCCTCGGACATCAGAAGATCCTCGGTCTCTTTCACGTCGTCGGGCGGCGCGGGCCACACACCGGTCCGAAGGCAAAGGATGCAGCGGCAGATTTCGGCAATGCCCTGGATCAGCAGCAGAAGGCCAGCCGCGACTATCACCGCCTTGAACTGAAAAATCGGGATGCCCGCAGGCGAATTTACCGACACCTCGGCATAGCCGAAAGAGCGGGACGCGTATTTGTAGCCTGCGAAGACCAGCGCAAGCACGCCGGGAAAGAAGAAAAGAAAGTAGAGCAGAAAATCGACCCCCGCCTGTACCCTTGGCGGCCAAAGCCGATAGAGGAAGTCGCCGCGCACATGCCCGCCGCACGACAGCGTGTAGGCACCGCCCATCATGAAAAGCGTGCCGTACATGATGAATGACACATCAAGCGACCAAGGAGTCGGTGCATTGAAAGCGTAGCGTACGAGCACCTCGTAGGCTGTGCCGAAAGTCATCAGGATGATCAGCCAGGCGAAGGCCTTGCCGAACCACGCGCTAAGACTGTCTGCGAACCGGACGTAGGTCAGCATAGGAGATCTCCCATTGGGGGTCCCAGGGGGGCCAGAACAGGGTGTCGCCGCCAGCCCCCGTGAAAAAACCGTCAGGCCGGAAGCTTGCCCGGGAAGAAGTAGTTGTAAGCCAGCTTGTAGTCGGGCGAGTTGAGCAGCTCGTAGTAAGCGACCCGCTCGACCCACGAGCGTTGGCTGTCGAGGATCTTTTTCATGAACGGATCCTCTTCCAGGACGGTGATCAGCTCCTTCCATGCCTCGAGCTGGGCCAACTGGATCTCTTGCGGGGTGTTGCGGACCTTCACGCCATCATTGTTCTGCAGCTCTTGCAGGTCCCTGGAATAGTTGTCCAGCGCCAAAGCCGTGTTGGCGGTCGAGGCCGACTCGACCGCGTACAGAACAATCGACCGCAGGCTGTCGTCCAGGTCCTCGAGGAAGGATCGGTTGAACAGGAACTCGAACGCCTCGGAAGCCTGATGGTAAGAGCCGAGATAGTAGTATTCCGCCACGTCCTGCGCACCAAATCGCCGGTCGGAGGTCGGGTTGTTGAACTCGAAGGCGTCAATGACGCCGCGTTCCATCGCCGGTACGATCTCGCCGCCGGGAAGCTGGGACACGGACATACCCATGGACTGCATCAGATCGGCGGCCAGACCGACGGTGCGGTATTTGAGGCCCTGGATGTCGGCCACGCTTTCCACCGGTTCCTTGAACCAGCCAAAAGGCTGCGCGGGCATCGGGAAGCCAAGCATTCCCACAACGTCGAGTCCCATGACCTCCTGGGTCAGCTCGTTATAGAGCTCGCGTCCGCCGCCTTGATAAAACCATGACAGCATCGTGGTCGGGTTGCCGCCGAAGACGGGACCGGTCCCGAAAAGGGAGGCGGCCTTGTTCTTTCCGTACCAATAGGCCGAAACCGAATGCGCGGCGTCGAGTACGCCGTCGTTTACTGCGTCAAGAACCTGAAAGGGTGCGACGACCGCGCCAGCGGGCAACAGATCGACCTTCAGGCGACCACCCGACATCTCCTCGACGCGTGTGGCATATTGCCCCGCCATCTCCTGCCAGACGTCGGAGGCTGGCCAGGACGTCTGCATCTTCATGATCAATGGCGCCTGCGCGAGCACCGCGGGCGCTGCAAGCATACCGGCCGCCGCAGCCGTGCCGCCCAGGGCGCTTCGGCGCAGAAACGAACGGCGCGAGACGCCTTGGATGTCCTCGCGGATGGATGGGTCCTGGTTCGGTGCATTGGTCATGTGAAATCTTCTCCCTGATCTTTCACTGGCGAACTGCCCTTTCAGCACGATAGGCAGGGACATTGCTTCCTGCAAGCAATACGTTGGGCACTGTCAGAGGAAACCTGCTTGAGGCGGGCAGGGCGGTCCCGTAGCGTTTGGGAATGGCAAAACACAGTCCCTTTCGGTAC
>NZ_JBMERN010000192.1:0-5274 GCF_049310965.1 Loktanella sp. DJP18
GAGGGCAGCTGCAGTCGTAAGGTTATAAAATACCTTCACGTTCCGCCATCTTGCGCGCCAATCAATCGACATGAAAGACCTCCTCCATTCCTGCCCACCATTCGCCGGGCGTGCGGGTGTCGAAGGGATCCTGCATAGGACCGCAGACAGCCCACCAGTTCTGCGTGACGGGATCGGCGGCAATCGCTGCATCATCTGCCGCGAAATCCTTACCCGTGTATTCGAAATATCCGAACATCAGCATTTCCGGCCGCTTGAGGTAGATCGAGTAGTTGGTGACATGTGAGGCCCGCAACCGGGCCAGTACACCGGGCCAGACATCGGCGTGCAGGCGGGTATATTCAGCCAGATGCTCCGGCCGCAGACGGATGACAGAGGCCATGCGCCTCGGTCTGGCAGGTGGCCGTACAGGCAGAAGCGCACCGCGGTGCCCCACGACGCGGCACGCCAGATCATGAGCCAGCGCGAGGGCCTGAGGCTCTGGCAGACCGCCGGCGCGGGCGGCCAGATATGCGCCATTGAAGCTGTCTCCGGCCCCTGTCGTATCGATCACCATGTCGGCAGCGGAGGCGTCGCGCAGCGCTATCCCGGTCTGCAGTGACATGGCACCCTGTGCCCCGCGTTTCACCGCACCCGTTGTGGCACCGGCCGCGCGCAAACGGGCGATAATTGAGGCGGGATCGCTGTCACCGAACAGGGCCGCTTCGTCATCCGCGGAAGGCAGGGCGATATCGGTAACGTGCCAAAAGCGGTCGATCTGGGTACGCGCGGTTTCCGTACTGTCCCACAAGCGGGGACGGTAATTAGAGTCAAATGCGATTAAAGCCCCGCGCCGGCGGGCACCTGATAGGGCGGTCCACAATCTGTCGCGCGCCTGCGGCGACAGGATCGCGACAGAGATGCCCGACAAATAGATCAGATCCGCCGCTGCGATCGCGGCTAGATGCGGCGATCCACCTGCGTTAAACATCTGCCGCGCTGCTGAGGTGTCGCGCCAGTAGTGAAAGCTGCGCTCGCCTTCAGGATCAGTTTCAATCGCGTAGATACCGACCTGCCGAGCCGGATCTCGGGTAATATGATCGGTTTCCACCCCTTCTTTGGCCAACAAATCGAGGATGCCCTGTGACAGGGTGTCCTGACCGACCGCCGTGACGTAATCCACGGCGATCTCGAGACCGGCGACACTGCGGGCGCAATAGATCGCGGTGTTTAGCGTGTCGCCGCCGAACCCCACGCCAAACCCGGCATCGCTCCGAGATATCTCGGCCAGCGGCTCCCCGATGCAGACGATGCGAAAACTCATGCGGCAATCCCATAAAAGGACTGTGCCGTACCGCCATAGACCGCCGCGCGGTCGGCCGTGGACAACTGCATGAAGAGTTGGTCGGACACAGCGCACCAGCCGTCGTAATCCCCCGCCAAGGTCAGCACGGGCCAGTCGCTGCCCCACATGACGCGATCCGGTCCGAACTGCGTCAGGACATGATCAACAACCGGGCGCAAACTTTCGGCCGACCAGCCCGGCCCCGCCTCATTGGCAAGGCCGGACACCTTGCACATCACCTGCGGCAAACGTGCGAGGCGGGTCATGCCTTGGCGCCAGGCATCGCCCGCATCGGCGTGCTTCGCGAGGACGGGCTTGGCGCAATGGTCGATAACGATGGGCAAGGACGGCACCTGTGCTGCCACCTCTGCCAGCACATCCAGATGGCGCGGTGTGACAAGCGCATCCAGCCGCAAACCGCGTTCCGCCAGGACGCGCAAGTTGGCGATGACGGTCGGTTGCGCGATCCAGCGGGTGTCCGCGATATCCTGGAGCATCGGACGCACCCCCTTGAACGCCGGATGACGACACAGATCGTCCAGCATCACCGGCGCGCCCGAATCTGTCAGATCGACCCAGCCAACTACGCCCCGAATGAAGGTCTGATCGTGCGCCAGTGCCAGCAGGAATTCTGTCTCGGCCAAGGTGGCGGCGGCCTGCACGACGATTGTGCCCGCGATGCCTTGGCGCTGCAAAAGGGGTGCCAGATCGGCGGGCAAAATATCGTGCCGAATTGCGGCGACGTCATCGGTCATCCAATCGTAATCGCCCCGGGTGATCTGCCAGAAATGCTGGTGGGCATCGATACGGTCGGCTTGCGCCATCTACGATCTCTTTCTTTGGTCGCTTGACTCAATATGTTTTGTATTATTAAAAACACTGCAGCGGAATGTCCACCCCTTCAATAGTCCAGAGAGAGGACGCTCAATGTCGCTCACGCCAATTTTGCAGTTCGGCACCAGCCGCTTTCTGCAGGCCCATGTCGATCTGTTTGTTTCTGACGCGATGGCAGAGGGTCAGGCTGTGGGGCCGATCACGGTGGTCCAGAGTTCCGGCGATCCGGCGCGGGCACAGCGGCTGCAGGGGCTGGTCGGCACCTACCCCGTTCGGATCGAGGGTTTGGTCGACGGGCAGAAGGTACAGGAGCGGCTGAGCGTGCGCAGCGTCGCGCGGACGCTGTCCACAGCACACGATTGGGACGCTGTCACCCGCGTTTTTGTGACAGAGGCGCAATTCGTGCTTTCGAATACGGCCGATGCGGGCTACGCGCCACAACCGGCCGATACCGCGGCGGCCTTCGCGCAATCCATGTCCTATCCGGCCAAATTGCTGTGTCTGCTGCGCGCAAGATTCAATGCCGGAGCCGCGTCGATACAAATCATGCCGACGGAGCTGATTGCTGACAATGGAGCTCGGCTGAAAGAGCGAGTTCTGGAGCTTGCTGCGGGGGATCCCGCAGAGCTGCAGGCGTGGCTACGAAACGACGTGCGCTGGGTCAATTCTCTGGTCGATCGCATTGTGTCCGAACCGCTGGAGCCAGCGGGCGCTGTCGCCGAACCCTATGCATTGTGGGCGATCGAGGATCAGCCGGGGCTGTGCCTGCCCTGCCGGCATCCTGCAATTCGGGTCGTGCCGTCGCTTGCAGAGATTGAGGCGTTGAAGCTTTTCGTGTTGAATCTCGGGCATACGGTGCTGGCCGATCGCTGGCTTGGCACAGAGGGGCCGGACGATCTGCTGGTGCGCCAGATGATGGCCGATCCCGCCACGCTGGCTGCATTGAACGCGGTGCTGCAGAATGAAGTCCGCCCAGCCTTTGTCGCCGCAGGGTTGTCGAAGGCCTTTGACGCATATGTCATCAGTACCCGTGACCGTTTTGCCAATCCGTTTCTGGACCACCGGATCGCAGATATCGCGCAGAACCACCGGGACAAGATCGCGCGCCGGATCGCGGCGATGCTGGATTGGGCCAAGTTGCAGGGCGACCTGTCAGCCAAACCCATCCTTTCAGCCCTCGTGGTCCGCAACACGGAAGCTGCATCATGAAACGGAACCGGATCGGTCAGACAGATGTCAAGGTGACAGCCCTGTCACTGGGTGGTGCAAGCCTTGGCAATCTGGGGAGCGTGATCAGCGATGACGATGCCCGCGCGGTTATGCAGCATGCCTGGACTGCGGGCATCCGCTATTTTGACACCGCGCCGCGCTATGGTCGGGGGCTGTCGGAGCAACGCATTGGCGCGTTCCTGAAGGATCGTTCCCGCTCCGACTACGTGCTGTCTACCAAGGTCGGGCGCGTGCTGTCGCCGGGGCCCGCGCTAAAGGAGGCAGACGGCTTCATCGATCCGCTGCCCAATGCCGTACATTATGACTATTCCGCCGCCGGGATCCGCGAAAGCCTTGCCCAAAGCGGCGCGCGCCTCGGCACGGATCGGATCGAGATTGTCTATGTTCACGACATCGGTAACTACACTCACGGCCCCGTCGATGGGGCACGGCACATGGAAGATCTGCTGGGATCCGGCATGGGTGCACTGCAGGATCTTAAACAGGCCGGACGGATCGGCGCGATAGGGCTTGGGGTGAATGAAAGCCAGGTCTGCCTTGATGTGATGCGGCACTGCCCGCTGGACGGCATTCTGCTGGCCGGGCGGCTGACCTTGCTGGACCGCGAGGCGGAGGCAGGCCTGCTTGATGCGTGTCGCGCGCAGGGAACCAGCCTCGTGCTGGGTGGCATCTTCAACTCCGGCATTCTTGCGACCGGGCCACAGCCGGGCGCTTGGTTCGACTATGCGCCGGCCTCGCAGGATATTCTGGATCGGGTCGGCGACCTGCAGCAGCGGGCGCGGGCGGTGGGGCTGACGCTGGCCGAAGCCGCAGTCCAATTTGCGCTGCACCAGCCGCAGACCAGCTCGGTGCTGCTCGGCACGGGCAAGGTCAGTTACCTGCAGCGCAATCTGGACGCTGCTGCATTGACCCTGACGGATGCGGCGCGGGATTTCGTCACGACCTAGTCCGTGTGGCTGTTAGCCTGAAGCGCCTTCAGCAAGGTCTGTTTTGACGTCGCCAGATGCCGAAGGGCGGCGGCCTGCGCGGCTGCGGCGTCACGGCTGCGCAACGCTGCGATATATGCCAGATGTTCCTGGATTGCGTCGGCGTTCCGCGTCCGTTCGTCGGCTTTATTCCACTGGAAGTGATAATGGAACACCAGTGAAATCACCTTCTGGAATTCCTTCACGAAGCGATTGGTGACCACGCTATTGATCGCCTCGTGAAAGGTTTCGTCAAGGAGTGAGAAGTCGTGGTAATCATGTTCGATCCGGTCCAACAGGGCCAGATGCGCCTGTTCCAACCTGTCAAGGCGTGCCCAGATGGGATGGTTTGGCGCCAGAGCCACCAGATGCCGAACGGAGTTGAGTTCCAGCAGCGTGCGAAAATCAGACAGTTCCAGTGCATATTCCTTGGTAAACCCATGGAGCACCCAGCCCCCGCCCGGACGGCGCACGACGATGCCGAACCGGCTGAGGGATGACAGGAATTCCTGCAAGGTATGTGGCACGACTGAAAAATCCTTGGCCAGCTGTGCCACGTTCAAGACCGTACCGGGAGGCACATCCATCCGCAGCACCCAGTCCATGAAGCGACCTTCCAGCTCCTCTATCGTCAGGAGTGGGGCCGGCGTTTCCAACCGGTCCGTCGCCAAGGACCTGCGTCTGAGAATCTTTTCGCGGCCCTGCAAAGCGATAATGCCCAACTCGTCCAGACGGGTCAGAACGCTGCGGATCACGGTCCTGCTGACGCCCATCTGTGCGGCCAGAAGGTTCTCTGACGCCAACGTATCACCCAAATCCATTTTTTCACAAAGACTTAGAAGCTTGTTGTGAGCTTCGATAAACCGCGTGTTCGTGCGCGCCATTGCTCACCAAATCCGTTCAGAGTTACGCCAAGCATAG
>NZ_JBMERN010000193.1:0-5178 GCF_049310965.1 Loktanella sp. DJP18
GGCATCTGTGAAGGCATTACCATGGGTTCGGTCTCCTTCGCCCTCAAGTCTAAACTTTAGCCAGTCAAATGTCTCACTCTTATTGGCACGGAGGGGAATTCGGCCGACATCTGGAAACCCTTGCCGGAAAGGGGAGAGCCGAAGATCTCTCACAACTTCAAGATCTGGCAGAGTGGACAATGCGCCGCAAGGCACCGTCGGCCACCCTGACCCTGCTCCTCCACCAGGACTTTCATCGCTATGCCGGCCGCTTGGGTCAGACAGACCAATCAGGCTGGCGCAAGATCGAAGGACGGTTCGATGTGCTGCGTATCATCGAAGACAGCGATGAGATCTATGATCTTATCGCCGACGTCGCATCTGAACTGACCAAATCCGGACGCCCCAGGCTGACCAAGGGCACGCTCGCGACGGTTCAAACTCTTGGGTTCTTTCCTTTTGCCGAAGGCGAAGCCTCCACCGACCTGATGCGGCGCGCGGCCCCTCTCAGCCCAACCGCATTCTACCTCCTGCCCCGAATTGCCGCGCGCATTGGTCAGAGTGAGCGAACCATCTTCGGCTTTCTCGGAACAGAACTTCCCGAAGACCGAAGCAAAACTGTAGTCATCGAGGATCTCTATCGGCATTTCTCAGACGCGATGCGCGTCGACACCGCAGTGGGTGGGACGCACAAGCGGTTTGTCGAAACTGAGGCGGCCCGCGCGCGGGCAAGCAGCCCAATCGAACGCGAAATTATCGCTGCGGCATCCCTGATGCACCTTGCAGCCACCGGGGACACGGCTTGCATGAGCCTCGAACGGCTCATTGATGCGATGGACCTCGGATCGACCCATCCTCGCCGAGAGATTGAAGATGCCATCGAGAGCCTTCTCTCAAGAAAACTGCTTCTTCATCGCACACTGACGGACGAGATTTCAGTCTGGGAAGGGTCTGATGTCGATGTTCGCGCACGCGCCCAAGAGGAAATGGACGCACTTCGCACCGCAGGCGATCCCCTTGATCGGGTCAGGGCTCATGTGCCCACGCCGCACTATGTCGGCGAGGCCTATAATCACAAGCGTGCCATGACGCGCTACGCGAAAAGCGTTTTCATTTCCGCCTCAACACTCCTCGATTCCGATGCCCGCGGAAAATTGCTCGTCAAAGCAGATCATTATGACGCTCTGGTGGCACTCGTTGTCGACGCCTCGGCCCAGGATTTCAAAAAGCTGGGTGGTGCCTGGATGAACAATCATCCACATTTTTTCTTGGCACTGGCAGACCAGAGCCCTGACCTCGACATGGCTTCCCTCGAAGCCGACGCATATGCCAGGCTGGAAAATGACGAACTCCTGCTTGAAATGGACCCTCGCGTGGGTCGCGAAATTGCCGAACTGAAAGGCGATATCCTTGATTTTCTCCTGGGAAGGGCCGCAAGCCTCATCGATCCAGCTGCCGGGGCAGTCAGCTGGTTCTGCCAAAATCAATGCATCGGTGCCGGAGCAGATCTCCAGCCCGGTAAAATTCTATCAAGTTTGTTTGAAACGCGGTTTTCATTAACCCCACGGATTGCAAATGAACAGATCGTCCGTCGCAAAGTAACCGCCCAAACGAAAAGCGCCCGCAAGCGCCTACTGCTGGGCATCCTCGAGCGCAGCGATCTCCCCTTCATGGGATACAAGGACCTCTCCACCTCTGACGCCTCCCTTTTCAGAACAACGCTGGTCGCTCCTGGTCTCTTCGATGATGAACTCGGGAAATGGCGCACTCCCGACGCATTACTCGACAAGGGAATGCGCGAAGCGTGGTCGCAGATTGAGGCATTCTATGCGTCTCCCGATGCTCAGACGCGATCTTTCGTCGATATTATCGAGCAACTCACGCGTCCGCCGCTTGGCATACGCCGCGGCGTGGTTCCGATCCTTATAACAGCAGGCCTGCGCGCATTCGCGAGCTTGGTCGCGATCAGAAAAAAAACTGACGGCAGATGGGTTTACCTCGACGATATCGTGCCCACGACCATGGAAGAGATCGCAGAGAACCCGGGAGCATTCGAAATTGAGGTCATCGACGCTTCGGCCATTCAACGACAGCGGATCGTGCAGCTCACGGCTGAGTTTTCCCCGTTGCCTGACGAGGTCGAAACAGACCTGATCCGGGCATTTCATGATGCCGTATCGCAATGGATGCGCGCCTTACCTCGCGCCGCCATGACAGCGAAAGGTCTTGGCTTAGAAGCCGAAGCCCTGCAGTCTGCCTTACGTCAGACGCGCACCGATCCTGCCCATCTTTTGCTGCGGGCACTACCGTCCATTGCTGGCCGAAAGCGCTTGGACGACGAGACGCTCGCCTTCGTGTCCGAAGGGCGCAAGCAAATGGAACGCGTCACAGATCGCTATGCTGCCGAAGCCATACGCGGGGTCACGGCAGCCTTCGGTGGGACGACGTTTGGCGCGGTTGGCGGGCTGGCGGTAGCGAAGGCATGGGCAGACCGTGTGCCGCCGAGCCTTGCTGGGGACGCGTCCATCGACAGTGTCGCCCGGGCGATACTCAACAGGGCGCGTCGTGCCGACGTCGGCTCAGACACCGAGCGAAGCTTTGCGCGCGCATTGTCAGCAATGCTTCTCGGTCTTGATTTCGAAGAATGGGACGACGGCGCGTCGAGAGAGTTTACACGAGCACTAAAGGGCCGAATTCGAGAGATCGAAGACGCCATTTTGTCTGCCCAAGATCTCGACGAGACCGCGGCACCGTTCCTAACGGATCGCATCCGGACCTGCTTGAAGTTACTCGAGAAGACCTCGGGGAAAAGTGCCGCTGACGCGATGCTTATGGAAATGAAAGGAATGCTGGAATGATACCTGCCAGCCTTGAAGAAGCGACATCCGATCTGACACGCCGCCATATCGTTCCTCTCTCCGGAGGTAAGGATTCGACGGCGCTCGCGATATACATGATAGAGAACCATTCTCATCTGCCACTCGAGTTTCTCTTCACCGACACCGGCGCAGAGCTTCCTGAGACATACGCCTACATCAAGCGTTTCGAGGCCATCTTCGGCGTCGAAGTTAAGCGTCTGACAGCGCTCGACCTCCCGGAACTTAGAGTTCGCGACAAGGGCGGAAAACGATCGCCCTTCGATGTCTTGCTGGAAGAAGTCTACTCTGGCTTTTTGCCAAATCCGCAGGCGCGCTGGTGCACGCGAATGCTGAAGATACGACCTTTCGAACACTTTGTCGGCGACAGTGAGTGCTATTCCTACATCGGCATACGTGCTGACGAGAACCGCGAAGGGTTTGGCGGCGCGGCTTTGAACCACCGCGAGCAATACGATGCCACTCGTAGGACCAAGCCAGTGGCGCTTTCTGAAAAGGAAAACATCCGACCGGTTTATCCGCTCAAAGATGCCGGTCTTGGGATCGCCGATGTGCGCGCCATGCTCGATGACAGCGGTCTCGGCCTACCGAAATACTATGAGTGGCGATCACGCTCGGGCTGCTACTTCTGCTTTTACCAACAGATCGGCGAATGGCAGGCTTTGAAGGAGCGCCATCCCGACCTCTTCGAGAGCGCCACTAATTATGAAGACGAAAAGCCAGACGGACGTCGGTTCACCTGGACCCAACGGCGCTCTCTCCAAGAGATCGCGGAAATGGAGCGGCGTGATGCTCCCGTTGGAGAGCCGGAAGACGGCTGCGCAATCTGCCATCTGTGAGCATCATAATGAAGTATTCCCTTGTCGATCTCCTGCTCGCGTATGGCCCCCGCCCGGACGGCAACGCGATGTATGATGAGTTTGTCCAAGCCGAAGCAGCGAGGACCGGAAATAGTCCTTTGGAAATTCCTGAAGTCGTTTCGGCGGAAGTCGTCAGCGTGATTTCAGGAAGCGCACCGAATTCAGTGATCCTGACCGGGACCGCAGGCGACGGAAAAACATACACTGCGCGTCAAGCCTTCCAGAAACTCACTACAATCGCATGGAATGACCACGAAGTTGAAAACGTCGTTCCTGCAAACGATGCGCACCCGCAAGTTCGCTTCATAAAGGACCTGAGCGAACTCTCGCGCGACGAACGCAATAATCTCTTCCCAGATCTTGTAGCGGCTCTCCTGGGTCAATCTTCGGATCGTTTTGTTATCTGCGTCAACGATGGACAACTTCTGTCTTTTTTCCGCGAAAAGAACGGCAGTCCAGACGCCATGGCCCTTGGCACGAAGATCTCGAGAATGCTGCAAGACGAGGAGCAGGTGCCCAAGGAAGATCTTCCCTTTCGTCTCATCCACATGTCCCGGAAATCCCATTCGGAGACTCTCGACGCGATTTTTCGGGAAATCCTTCAGCATCCTGGCTGGGATGACTTCTCCATGTCAGTCGTGAACAAAGAAGCCAACCCCATCCTCATAAACCGTGCTATTTTGCTCGGCGAGAATGGTCCGTCGCTCATGCAGCAGCGCCTGAAGGATCTCGTTGAGATCGCAGCAGCGGATGACCACCACCTTCCGCTCCGGCATCTGATCATCCTGGTGGTGAACGCGCTTCTTGGACATTCAGAGCACCCAAGTAGACCCCTGATGGATGCAGATCGAGCGGCGGCTACGACCAAGAATTCCACGTTTTTTCACACTGATCCGTATTCGAACCTATTCGGTGCTAACCATACTTCCAGCGTTAGAGAAGGCACAGCTGCGTTTCGGGCGCTCGCTGAGATAGGTGTTGGTGAAGAAACAACGAATGTAATCGATGACGCTCTGCTCGACGGGGAGCTCGCAAAGGCGCTCCCGCAAGACGAATACTACGGTGAGGCGCTACTTACCCAGGTTCGAGCCAATTATTCTGAGGACCCAGCTGGGCATGCCACCCAGATCCGCGAGGCGTTGCGGCGACAACGTCGGCGGCTCTTTCTTACACTTCCAGTCGACAGCGCCATCGGACAGGACCCTTGGTGTCTCACACGCTTCCACTACGGTCAGAAATACCTCGACATGGCAAGAGCTTTGTCTGCTGGTCAGTCGGTTGAGCCCGCTACCTCTCGTCAGATCATTTTGGGCCTTAACCGCACCCTCACCGGCACGCTCACTGAAACAGACGACAAGCTGTGGCTCACACGCCCCATGGGTGCCCAGCAGGGTAGATTTGTGCCCTTGCTCGTCGATCAGCCAATAGCATGGAGGAACCGCTACATGAGCGTTGTCCTCGAG
>NZ_JBMERN010000194.1:0-4916 GCF_049310965.1 Loktanella sp. DJP18
CCAAACGCGATTGCCCTGCGCTTCACCTGCCTGACCGGATCGCGGACCAGTGAAGTTCTGGGGATGCGCTGGACGGAAATCGATTTTGATCAACGGCTGTGGTTGTGCCCCGAAGATCGTATGAAAACAGGGGAGGAACATCGCGTTCCCCTAACGGATGAAATGTTGGCGATTCTTGAGCCGTTGAAAGCGCTGCAATCGGAGTATGTCTTTGAGGGGCAAAAGCGTCACAAGCCTCTGTCGAATATGTCGATGCTCATGCTTCTGCGGCGGATGGACGCCGAAGGTGTCACGGTGCACGGGTTCAGAGCGACGTTTCGCGATTGGTCGGCCGAAGTCGCTAGCGCACCGCGGGAGATTGCTGAGATGAGCCTGTCTCATCGGGTCGGATCGAACGTCGAGCGGGCCTACGCGCGATCCGATCTCTTGGAAAAGCGGCGGGCGTTGATGGAGCTTTGGTCTAAGTTCGTATCAGCACAGACTGGCGAGGTTGTCTCTTTTGACTAGTGATTTTGAAAAGAAGAACTCAAAATTAATTAATAGTGACACTGGAATTAATTTTCTTGGTTTTAAGCATATCGCGCAGTTCCATACTCAAGCCGGTGTAAGCCATCTGACGTCTTCGATGGCATTTTACGACAAGCAAGATGATGAAGCCCTATGGGATATTCCTGACTATATCCTATCCGATACTCTTGAAAAAGATCTCAATACTACCATAAATGTTTGCGCTAGGGCGCTTGCTGGAACCAAGTATTTCCCTAAAGATGTTAAGGCAGGCGAGTCATTTGGTGCGGTAGCAGAAGGGCAACGGGAGGGCGCATATCTCGAAGCGTGGGAGGATTTTCAAATAGTCGGCTTCGATGGCTTACCTATTTATACAGAAGCCACCCTTTCAGACGCTGAAAATGCTGACCAAGACAGATTGGCCACCGCCCTATGGTTAATCGTTAAGGATATTTGTGATGAGGGAAGAATGCTATCGCCTGATTGGTATCTAGCGCGAATATTGTTTGAGTTTTTCCGCGAATATCCGGTTCCACTGGAAAATGCCTTTCTGATCGGCGAACTTTACAAAGAGCTTTGCGTCAAACAAGCTTACGAAGGCGAACTTTCAACATACTACAGATCCTTAACTGAGAGCCAGCAACGGCGGCAACTGGGAGCTTCCGCAACTCAGAAAAAAGCCGAGGAGCTGCGGAACTTTTGTGTTGGTATGTTTGTGGACTTAGCTGTGAGAGTTGGCCCAATGATCATGTTTGCCCCACCTGAAATTCAGGCGCATGAGTTGCGCAAAGTAGCCCTAGACGCGCGGCCTGATAGCTTTGTACGATCTGGTAAACCATACAGCGTCGAGTGGTTTTTAAGGAACGTCATCGAGGATAGGAGGCTTGATATCATCAAGGCATTGGAGCGCATTCAGGCGCGAAAATAGGCTGTAGCCTTTATCGGATTTTTCAGAATCCTCCTGATTCTGTGAGATCTGTGAAAAGGCTCCTGTCTAGTAAGTCCATGTTCCACTTTAGAGTTTCCTGAACATAATGCGGTGTCATCAGTAGCAATCCTAAAGGGATGCAAGATGACCACCCTATTCGACCAGAACCGAAATTACGTCCTAGGTGACGACGAATTAAACCTCATTGCGGACCGGGACAAGCTTGCGCAATGGCGGCACAAGTGTTTTGGACTGGCGTACTACAAGCTCGGCCGCAAGATCATCTATCGCGGTTCTGATTTGAACGCTTGGGCGGAAGCCCGCAAAACAGAACCCGGTAAAGTGGGATCGTGAATAAGCTTGTTGGCAAAGTCGCCAGCAAAGAGGCGCATGAGTTCTCGTGGCTTTTGCAGAAATGCGATGTCACCGATACTGCAATATCATCTCAAGCCGATCGCGACTTTTTGGGAAATTTTTCCTATCAAGTAAAGACCGTGGATCCGCGACCCGACGCGCTTGGGTTCCTGACCGCCTTTGGACAGCATGACAGTCACGCGATTACGCTGGCAACAGGTGTGCCGAACCGCAGCCCACGCGCCGGGACGCCTTATCGTGGGATCACTTGGCGCGAAATCGTCCAGTTGGCAAAAGCCCCCGCCGCCGCCGAAAAGGTGCAGGCGCAGTTTGTCATCCCTTCGATCTATACCGCATGCGACGGGCGCAGCCATGATGCCCAGAGGGAACGTGGGCAATTCGGGATGTTGGCCGTTGATATTGACAGGGGCAACCCGACCCTTGCCGAGGTATCGCGGGCTTTGGGAGCCGTTCTGGGGCCGGTTGCGTCCCTGATCTATTCGTCATCATCTGCAACGCCTGATCTGCGCAAATGGCGAGTGTTGATACCGCTGGCCGAGGTTATCCTCGGCGCTGACTATCCCGACACCCAAAAGAGCCTTTTTGCTGCTCTGGAGGATTGCGGCATTGTCTGCGATCCCGCCCTTGCCCGCGCTGGTCAGCCTGTTTTCTTGCCAAACGTACCGCCGGCAAAGCGTGGCCCGGACGGATTGTCGCTATTCTATCAGGAACACTCCACCCCCGGCGCGGTGCTTGTGCTGACAGCCGACCACCCGATCATCATGCGCCGGGAAGCCATGCAGGCGCAGGCAGAACGTGACCGTCAAGACGCAGCGCAGAGAGTCGAGGAATACCGCACCCGCAAGCTGGCACTCGTCCAGGCGACTGGCGACGACTTCGAGCCTATCGAACACTTCAACCAGCATCACCCGATTGCCGACATGCTGGCCCGCTATGGTTTTGAGCGTGACCGAGGCGGCAAGGACTGGAAAAGTCCGCTTTCTGAGTCGGGATCATTCAGCACCCGTGACTTTGGCGACCATTGGGTTGCGGTTTCGGCATGGGCCGCAAATCACGGCGTTGGACAGCCGACCAGGAACGGGAACCACCGGGGCGATGCCTTCGACCTGTTTGCCTACTTCGAGCATGGGGGCGACAAGAGCGCCGCAGTCCGGGCCTATGCGCAAGAGGTCAGGCCGCGCCCAGCACCGCCATCAGCTGCGCCCGCCGCACCCAAGGTGCAGCCCCGCTATGCCCTGCCACGCGGCACCCTTGAAGCCGCCCGCGATACCGTTGCCGCTGCATTTAAGGCTTGGCAGGCCGCAGGAAGGGCATGGAACGCACTGGACCCCCAGAACGGCACCGATGATTTGCCCCCCGTTCCCTATGCCGGGGCAGCACTGGTTACGACCGGCGTGGGCAAAAGCACCGCCGCAAAGGTGGCAATCCAGGAATTATCTGAAACCTTGCCCATGACAGGCACGAAAAAACCGATCGTCATGGCGGTGCCGCGTCACGATCTGGCAGACCAAATCAAAGCGGACATGCAATTAGCTGGCGTGACAGCCGAGGTTTACAAAGGCCGGGATCAAGACGACCCACTGACCCCCGGTTTCAAGATGTGCTGGCGACAGGCTGAAGCCCATGAGGTTCAAAGGTCAGGTTGCGATGTCGAAAGCACACTCTGCACACAAGCGGGGATCGACTGCCCGTTTAAGGCGACTTGCGGCTACCAGCGACAGCGAAAGACACGGGCCGCAATCTGGATTGTTCCCCATGCCGTCTTGTGGCGTGACCCGCCCGCTTGCATCGGAACACCTGCCGCGTTGATCGTTGATGAAGATCCATCACAGGGGCTTTTCGGAGGCTTTGACGCCTTGCCCTACAAGCTGTCCCTGGACGATCTGACCAGCCCCATGCGAGGCCTGTCCCTCTATCAGAACGCAGATTTTGTGGCCGTTGCTGACAGCATTGCAAAGGCCGCAAGGGCCACGATACACATGGCAGGCCGGATCGCGGCTGACGATATTGCAGCGACCGCCGTTGAAGTGACCGTGGCGCGGAAAGCTGCCTTTGCCGCCATGCTGACCCCCAATTGTAACCCCCTGACCCCGCCTAAGCAGTTGGCCGCAGAACTGGCCCGCGTGGCGAGAAACAACACCCACGCCCTGCGCCTTGCGCGGTTGCTGGATATGGTCAGGACGGCAAAAGACACCGGGGCAAAGATCGTGCCGGGGTTGCAGGTTTACACGGCGCAGACCCCCGAGGGCGACACGTTCACCGCAATTCGGATGCGCTGGAAAAACGAACTTGGGGCAGGCTGGAAGGTGCCGACGATTTGCACCCGCGCGACGATCAAACCAGAATTGCTACGCACCGTCTGGCCCCAACCGGAACCTGCGCCGCCGTCTGCGCCATTACATCGAGCATCGCGCACAGCAGCACGACGGGCTTGTCTTGGTCGTGGCGCAAATGGCCGTGATTGAAGCCCTTGGCACGATGAAGGGGGTGGAAACCCTGCACTTCAACGCCCTGTCAGGGGTGGACCGATACAAAGATGCCCGCCTGATTATTCAGATTGGACGGACACAGCCCGCGCCTTGCGATGTAGAAGCACGGGCCGAGTTGATCCTTGGTGACGGGATCGATCGCCTGCCCGGATGGTACGACAAGACACCCGCCGCCCTGACACTGGCAGACGGCACCGCAGGGCCGCAAGTGCAGAGCCTAGGCGGCAAGGGGCAAGAGCCGGTCTTTGGCGCAGACCAGCACCCGCACCCGATGGCCGAGGCTATCCGCTGGACGATCTGCGAAGGCGAATTGTTGCAAACGGTTGGACGTGGCCGAGGCGTCAACCGCACCGCAGATAGGCCGCTGCAAATCGACATTCTGACCAGCGTACCCCTGCCCCTGCCTATAGATGAGGCCGGGGCCTTCAGCAGCTTTGAGCCGACCCTTGCCGACATGATGCAGGCGCGGGGCGTGGAAGTGATCGACACCAGCGCCAAGGGTGCCTTTGACGTGATCGCCGCCGTCCTGTCAAACTTCGGGATGACGCCACACGCGGCACGGATCGCCTGGAACAAGGAACAAGCCGCTCCCAAACGCTCACGCGCTCATATCCCTA
>NZ_JBMERN010000195.1:0-4913 GCF_049310965.1 Loktanella sp. DJP18
GCGCGCGACAACCATCTTGGCCGGTTTTCAGGCCGCTGAGGTTGGCGTGTCGTTCAATGTTTCTGGTTAGGTGTCTCCTTCGTTTTGGTTGTCGGTGATGGTTGTCGGCGGCGTTTCGGCCTGTGCCCTTTTGTTGGAGGCGGCAGCACGCTGACGGAAGCTTTCGGCGTTCATCTCGAGGATGCTCGCGTGATGGACGAGGCGGTCGATGGCCGCTACGGTCATCGCCTTGTCGGGGAAGATCTGATCCCAGCCGCTGAAGGGTTGGTTCGCTGCGATGGCGATGCTGCGGTAGAGGCCCCTCAAAGCGCCACAGAGGCTCCAGAGCCACTCGACACACCAAAAGAGCCACAAGAGGCCACACAGCGCGATCTACAGGCTCCAGAGAGCCCTACAGCGCCGGCCAAGACGCTGGCAGGAGCGATACGCCGGATATGGAAACCCTAAGCGTGCTTGCTTCCGTCCCCAGCAATCAGATTTTAAAAACTTTGGATGGGCTGAAAGGGAGTGCTGACGCCTCAGAAAGCGCCAAACTACCCCCATATTTTTCCAAAAAAGCGCGTAGCGCCTTCTTGTTCTATAAGTTCTATAAGTTCAGGGCTTGCAACTAACTGATTTTCCATAAATTTCCTCGTTTGAGGCAAGGAATTGGGCCGCAAAGGCAAGGAATTGGGCCGCAAAGGCAAGGAATTGGGCTAAAACTGCTAGTTGACAGGCAAGTTTTTGTAGCTGATTTAACTTGCCTATGGCAAAGACAATCGAAGTGGCCGCTGAACGCGCTTATGACCAGACCAAAACCGTGCTGCCTGCCGAGGTTGCGCGGGGCGTCTATATGGAAAATGCGCCAAGCCTTCGCGCCCTCAAGTTGATGCACCTCATGATCGGCACGGCAGGCGGTAGAATGGCTGACGATGTGCTGCACAACATGCGCTTGTCTGACATTCGCAAGATCGAAGGCATGGCGCATCACGATCAGCAAAGCCTCAAGCCGCTTTTTGTCGAGCTGCGGGCGGCGACGATCATTCACGATAAGCCGGAGCAATCGACATGGACCATCGGCGGTTTGCTTGATGAGGCAACCGTGGACTATCGCCACGAGCTTACCGGCGATGTGCTTATCTCATGGTCTTTTGGACGCACATTCCGGCGTATGGCGCAGGATTCGAACCATTGGGCCATTCTAGACCGGCAGGCTGTATTCCATCTGGGCAGTAAATATTCTGTGCTGATGTTTCAGCACATCGCCAGCTTACAGAATTTTAAGCACATCGCCAGTAAGAGGTTTTCCGTGCCTGAGCTGAAGGCAATGTTTGGAGTACCAACAGGGAAGCTGGAACGGTTTTCCAATTTCAAACAAATCGCAATTGAACCTGCCATTGCCGAGATCAACAGCGACCTGACACGACTGCACCTGACGGCGACGTATCATAAGATTGGGCGCGCTGTGGTAGAGGTTGAGATCGCTTGGGAGGTCAAGGAAGACCTGACCAAAGTGAAGGCCGAACTGGACCGCCCCAAAGTCGGCCGAAAAGCACGGCGGGACGGCATGGCGGAAACCCCTGCACCGGCATTTCCCGAGCACGGATCGGTAAAGGACGCCCAGCCTTGGGGCCGGATTGCGCGGGAAAACGCGCCACGCATTGAAGGGCGGCACACACCTGACTTGCGCATCCTGGCCGAAGCCTTCCGCAAGTGGTGTGGTGATAGGTCGATCCCTCTCGATATGGCAAATATTGAGAAGACTTTCACCACATGGTGTAAAAGCTATTCGGTGCGATAGGTGACGGCTCCGCACACCCCATCGCACATGTCTCCCGCACAGGCCGCACAGGCGGCTGGAGTGTCCCGATGGGCAATCATGAGAGCCATAAAGAGCCATATATTAAAGGCCCATCGCGACAACAAGAATAACTGGCAGGTTTCAACCGAGGATCTGGACCAGTGGTGTGCGCACAGTGTGCGGCAGCAGCATCCCGCACACCCTGATATAAGCCCGGAATTGCGCGAAAAACTGGCTGGTGAGACAGCCCGCGCCGATGCCGCGGAAAGGGCAAGAGACCAAGCTGAACTGGACCGCGACAGGTGGCGCGAAATGGCCGAAAAGCTGGCTGAAAGGCCTCGTCGACGCTGGTGGTGGAGATAGCGTCCACAAACCTTCAACAACACCTCTGTTTTTGAACCGGGTTTGTGGCAGCAGAAAACAGAAGAGGTAACAACCGTTCCAAAAACGAGCGTTTGTGAAGCAGGCCAAAGTTCAACTATGAGGATCAAAGCGACTTATTAAATACAAGGGTTGTCATCAAAATAGCTGACAATAAAATTACTTACCTTAACAAAATTATCCGTTAGCATTAAACTGCTAAAGCAATACAACATATATGCCAGAAATCCCACCGTAGTAGGAAATAAATCATTGAATAAAGAAAATGTGGGCGCGCGCCTTAAGGTCTTAGTCATCGCAGAGGCCGCGAACCCCGAATGGGTAAGTGTGCCACTTGTTGGATGGTCATTAGCTACGGCTCTTCGCGATGTGGCAGATGTGCATATTATAACGCAAGTGCGTAACCGCGATGCATTCCTACGCGCCGGATTGATCGAGGGGCAAGACTTCACCGCTATCAATTCTGAAAAAATCGCACGGCCACTATGGCACCTTGCCGAAACCCTTAAGATGGGTTGGACCGCTGGAACTGCAATTAGTGGATTATCGTACCTCTATTTTGAACGGCAGATCTGGCAGCAGTTTGGAGCGCATATTAGTGACGGTAAATATGACTTAGTCCACCGCATCACACCGCTTACTCCCACTGCTCAATCGCCGATCGCTACCAAATGCGCCCGTGCAGGCGTGCCATTTGTAATGGGCCCGCTGAATGGCGGAGTACCATGGCCACGCGGTTTCGATAGTGAGCGGCGGCGCGAACGCGAATGGCTATCGTATGTGCGTAGTGTTTACAAACTTATGCCTGGGCGCCGCAAAAGTCTTAAAGCGGCAGCAGCGATAATCACGGGATCCCGCCATACACAAAGCGAAATTCCCCTTAATTTGCAGGATCGTACGGTCTATATTCCTGAAAACGGAATTGACCCGAAGCGATTCAACAAGCGGGCTAAACAAGATATTTCTGGGCCCCTTCGAGCATGCTTTATCGGGCGGCTTGTTCCTTACAAAGGTCCAGACATGCTTCTTGAGGCAGCGGGCCCCGCGTTACAAGAGGGGCGACTAATTTTGGACATTATCGGCGATGGCCCCATGCGCAACGGACTAGAATCCCAAGTGCAGCAGGCTGGATTGGAAAAATCAGTGACATTTCACGGGATGCTTGATCACCACGCCGTGCAAGATATAGCAGTGCAATCAAACCTGCTTACGTTCCCATCAATTCGTGAATTCGGTGGTGGTGTCGTCATTGAAGCCATGTCACTTGGGGTTGTTCCTTTGATTGTCGATTACGCTGGTCCTGGCGAATTGGTTGGCCTCAAAACAGGTTTTAAGGTGCCCATTGGTACACGTTCTGAAATTGTAGAGAATTTTGGTATTCAATTAGAGGCGATCCTTGCTGATCCTTCTACGTTGCCCGACATAGGGGCGGCAAGCCAAGCATATGTACAATCAAAGTTCACTTGGGAAGCAAAAGCATCTCAAATATTGGATGTGTATAATTGGGCCTTGGCGGACCGCAGATCACCTACCCCAGATTTCTTTTGATGTGTATTCGCGTTATTTTTATAATTATACTGCCTCTATTTCATAACCTACTAAAAATTTTAGGTTTTTAAGTATAGGTAGTATAATAAAATTATCGATCTAGAGATTCACCAAAAGGCTGCACTGGCGGTAGCTGTCAGGCAAGAGGATCAACCAGTGGACCAAAGAGATACTGAACCGTGCAGCGCATGGCGGGCACCGCTCTCTCAGATCCCAGCAGTAAACCCCGCCATGAGACTCCTTGGGCCGATCAGCCGAATGGGTGGATTGGAATAGATTCTCACATGCCGCCAGAGGCGATCTGGGAGCCTGTAAGAGGCATGAGGGCATCGAGCCGAGATCGCACGCAGCGGCTGCGCGTGCCGCTATGCGGGGCGGCTTTGAGCACAGTACGGAGGCCAAAATGCAATTTTGGTATACAGTACGCATATCCTGCAACTGCAACGGTCCTCCACGGCAGCCGGCGGGTTGTCATTTCAGCTCGTAGCGATAGGCCGGATCTGGGGATCGCCGGTGAAGCTGCCGCTCCATCAGGTTGACGGACCACCTTGGGCGGCCCGGTTCAGCACATCCTCAGCCCATTGGTTTAGGCTTTTCCCGGCCAGCTCCGCCGCCAGTGCCGCCTTGCGGTGAACCTCGGGATCGACGCGAAACATCACGCGGCCCGAATAGGGTTTTTGCGGTTCTTTCCCCGCCTTGGCGCAAGTGGCGACGTAATCATCGACAGCCTCGTGAAACGCCTCTTTCAGCGCATCCACGCTGTCCGCATGAAAGCCCACGCCGTCGCGGATACCTGCGATCTGCCCCGTCAGGATGCCGTCTTCGTCGTCATAGGCGATACGGGCGGCATAGCCTTTGTAGGTCATGGTGTTCGTCATGGCGTAACTCCTATCCGTTCCAGAAATGCGCGGGCGGCGCGGACCTGATACCGCTTGGCCTCTTTGGCAGGGTGCGGACGGTGAAAGGTTTCGACCTCGCCGTCCTTTTCGAAGCGCACCCGCGATCCATTCCCCTCGATCACCCGCGCCCCTGCGGCCACGAGCAGGTTTTCCACCGCTGACCATTCAACCGTCCCGGATACAGGATCGGTGAACACGGTCGCGAGTGTCTTGCGATGCTTGTTGTTCATGCGTCCAGTTAGGAAGTGCTTGCAATAAATGCAAGCATTTTGTCAATCGCACAGGACAGAACCCGGCTTCTGTGT
>NZ_JBMERN010000196.1:0-4874 GCF_049310965.1 Loktanella sp. DJP18
TACACAATGCGGAAGCAAACGTGCACCGTCTGGTGTGAAGGAAGACGCTGGCTGTGCTGCCAGTCGAATGCTAACCGGTCTCTACTGGAATCTCGTGAAAACAGGGAAATAACAGGGAAATCTTGGAATTTCGGGTCATTCTAAGCCTGAACTGACGAATTTAACCGAGATTTGCATTGCTAATTTAGTGGCTTGCGTTTCATTTCCCTGTTCCCAATTAACAGGGAACATTCGGAGCCGGAACAGGGACGTTATAGCGATCAACAGGGGAGCGAACGGATTTTGCAGGGAATGCCCATTCTAGGTCCGGACTACCGAAACTTCGGCATGTCGAGTTCTGGATGCCCATCATCAGTACTGTCATCTTCGTTAATTGTGTCTGCCCAAAAAAGTGTGACGGCATGTCCGGTCTTGGAGACGCGGGTCTGCTCGTAGAGGTCAAGATCGGGCTGTGAGGTCCAAGCCGTGGCGTGGGTCGCTTGAACTTCCGTGTATCCGGGCGTTCCATTACTGACGGCCCGGCATGCGGCCGAGGTCTGGGGCAGGAGTAATTTGGCCTTGCAGGTTACGAATGGAAACGCTGACGATTTCCCGAAGTAGCGGATGCGGCCTTTGTAGGACCAGACTGCTGCGAGTGGCTCGGGCCGAATTTCCAGAAGATGACGGACGCAGGCCTCCAGGCTGATGTCGAGAAGTGCGCTCAGGCGTTGCGCATCTCTGAGGTCCGGGTCCGGAGATAGCAACGGGTTCACAAGATAGCCTGGGGCCAGAAGGCCGATGGCAAACTGGTTCGCCTGCGTTTCCTGACGCAGATCTCGACGACCTTCTTGCGTCTCGCGCATGTCATCCGCGATGCACCTGAAGCCCGAAGGATTCGAAAGCACATGCCGTTCCATCAAGAAATGTCCCAGCTCATGGGCGACGGTAAATCGCGCACGCCGGCTTCCTTTGGCGGTGTTGGCGAGAATCGCGCCTGTGCTTCGGACTGCATCCGTGAGCAGCATTCCCTCAAATCCATCGAAGACACTCAGCCTAATTTCACTGACATCCAGATCACGCGCGACGTCGATGACAGGTATGGCCGCATCGAGCCGACCAAGTTGATCATGAATTGCTCGCGCCAATCTGCGCGGTTCGTGAATATCAGAGAGGTCAACGCGGTATAGGGTCAATCGACTACGACGTCTCAGAGTGTTTGGTTTGCAGTAATCGGATCATCTCTTCGACGACATTACGGTCTCGTTCAGACAGTTCGGCCAGATCTCTGTGAATTCTGTCGACCTGAAGGTCCTTGGATGCAGGTTCGGCCGCGTCACCTGTCAGGACATCGACGCTCACGCCATAGTGGGTCGCCAATTTGCGGACCAGATCAAAGGAGGGGTTGCGGCTGCGGCCCTTCTCCAACTCCCATACGTGTGCCTTTGAAACTCCAACCTTGTCAGCGACGGCCTGCAAAGACTCCCCGCTCTTTTGCCGCAAACTGAACAAACTCTCTCCCATGTTCATCATGCTCTCCCGTTTTTCTTGTCTGACGCCGTTATACACCTGTGTTTGACATTTGGCCAGATGTAAGATACATCTTACGATACAGGCAGACGGAGCGATTCCGTGGGCGAGCAGCAGACAAGGAGAGCCAAGATGGCCCCAATATCTATCGAACATATCGCTACCAGCGATCTCACTCACTGGGCGACCAATGCCCGGACACATTCGAAGAAGCAGATCCGGCAAATCGCTGACAGCATCAGAACATTCGGGTTTACCAATCCGGTGTTGATCGACGAGCATCGGACAATTCTCGCGGGCCATGGTCGCGTGGCGGCGGCAATACTGCTTGGAATGAAGGATGTGCCCTGTCTGCGGCTTGACCATATGAGCGCGCAGGAAAAGCGGGCCTATGTCCTGGCGGACAACAAGCTGGCACTGAACGCGGGCTGGGATGAGGATCTGCTCGCTGCCGAACTCGGCGCGCTCATGGCTGACGATCTCGACTTTGATATCGGGGTAATCGGATTTTCGATCCCGGAGATTGATGGACTTCTGGCGAATGTGGCACCTGAAGAGCCGGATGATCCTGCCGATGATATCTTGCCGGTTGACGCTCCGCGGCGCGTGAAGGCTGGCGATGTTTGGCAACTCGGGAGCCACCGTTTGGTCTGTGGCGATGCCCTGGATCCGGATGTGGTCGGCGGTTTGATGGCAGGTGAGGTGGCAACGATGGTATTCAGCGACCCGCCCTACAATGTGAAGATCGACGGTCATGTCGGCAACTCCGGCAAAATCCAGCACCGGGAGTTCGCGATGGCGTCAGGCGAAATGAGCCAGAGCGAGTTTACGGCGTTTCTGACCACGGCGCTCAGGAACCTCGCTGACCACAGCATCGATGGGTCTATCCATTTTCTTTGTATGGATTGGCGGCACATGGGCGAGATGCTGGCCGCGGGGCAGGGCGTCTACACTGAACTGAAGAATCTGATTGTCTGGGCCAAGGACAACGGCGGCATGGGGACGTTCTATCGCTCCCGCCACGAGTTGATATTCGTGTTCAAGAATGGTGCCGCGCCACATATCAACACCTTTGAACTCGGTCAGCACGGGCGCTACCGCACAAATGTCTGGCAGTATCGGGGTGTAAACACGATGCGAGCCGGGCGCATGGAGGAACTGGCACTCCATCCGACGGTCAAGCCGGTACAGATGATCTCAGATGCGATCCGCGACGTGTCTGGGCGCGGCGACATCGTGCTTGATCTCTTTGGTGGTTCAGGTTCGACGTTGATAGCATCGGAAAAGACGGGACGGCGAGGCTACCTCTGCGAGCTTGATCCAATTTATTGTGATCGGACGATTGCACGCTGGGAGGCCTATGCGAAAGATGATGCGGAACAGGTCGTCTGTGGATGGAACGGCGTATCCGCGATGCGGGAGGCCGCGGAATGAGGGGGTCCGGGAAGCCACCCTCAACCAGTCTTGCGGCGCGTCCCGGATACGAGATTGGCTTTGCCAAGCCGCCAGAGGCAACCCGGTTCAAGCCCGGCGTGTCCGGTAACCCCAAGGGGCGTCCGCGCGGGTCGAAGAACAAACGTCCCGGCCTGCATGAAGAGCGGATGAAGGACATTATCCTCGACGAGGCCTATCGTAGCATCACGGTTCGAGACGGCGCGCGGAACGTCACCATTCCGATGGCCCAGGCGGTAATCAGGTCGATGGCGGTTAACGCAGTCAAGGGCCAGCACCGGGCGCAGAGGCTTTTTGCCGAACTGCTCGCGGCCACTGAAACCTCGCGCAGGGCTCTGCATGATCAGTATTTTGAGAATGCCCTGAACTACAAACTCGAATGGGAAAAGGAACTCAAACGGCGCAAAACTGCTGGTATCACCCACCTGCCAGAACCGATGCCGCATCCCGACCAGATCGTCATCGATATGCGTGACGGCACTGTGAGAACGGTGGGGCCACTTACGCGCGAGGAAAAGGACCTTGTCGACAAGTGGGCCGCGCGCAAGCCACAGATCGCTGAAGCGGTGGCAGCGCTGCGAGACGATCTGGAGTACGTCACCGACCCTAGCGAGCGCGCAGATATCCAGATGCACATTGATCTGGGAGAAAAAATGCTGAATGACATCAGAAAGGCGATACCGGATTAGGCGATCTGACGATCCGCTGGACGGGCCGGTCGCGGTCCTTCGCAACCGACATCGGGGGTGCGGGCTATGCGCCCTTGACTGGACTCTGTTGGGCAAGTGAGCTGACGAACGGTTCTCCCCTTTCCCGAGACCGATTTATCCCACGGCTTTCGCGACAGGGATGTCAAGGGCGGGGTATCCATTCAGGATCGGAACGCGAACCTGAACCTCAGCGACTTGGCGGTCAAAGTCGCGCGCCATCAGCCGCTGGCCAAGCAGTTTCAGGAAGTGCATCTTTGTCTCAACGCGGCTTCTTCGGTGGTAGCCGCTCCAGTTCCGCCAGAGTACGCGGCCCAGATATCTTGATGCGCGCAGCGCGTCGTTTCTGGCGATGGCACCGGCAGTGGTTGGCTTCCATGGCTGAGCATTTCTGCGTGGTGGGATGAATGCGGCCGCACCGCGGTCAGCGATGGCGTTGTGGCACCGTCGCGTGTCGTATGCGCCATCTGCGGTCACGCTGCCAATCTCCTGATCGTGCGGGATCTGGTTGAGCAGATGAGGCAGCATTGGTGCGTCGCCGGTGTTGCTGCCCGTGATCTCAACCGCTCTGACTTCCAACGTTTGCTCGTCGATACCGATGTGGATCTTGCGCCAGACGCGTCGCTTGGTGCCGCCGTGCTTGCGGGCGTTCCATTCGCCTTCACCCTCGACCTTGATCCCTGTGCTGTCGATAAGCAGGTGCAGCGGGCCCTTTGCGCCACGATATGGAATGTTCACTGCAAGCGTCCTTTGCCGTAGGCAGATGGTGCTGAAGTCAGGTACGACCCAGTCCAGCCCTGTCAGCCGTAGCAGGCTCTCGACGAAGCCCGTCGTTTGGCGAAGCGCCATTCCGAACAGGACTTTCATCGTCACGCACGTCTGGATCGCAGCGTCCCTGAAAGTCCGTGATCTGCCCCTCCTGCCGGAAGGTTTGGCATCCCAGTCCATCTCGGGATCGAACCAGATCGTCAGTGATCCGCGGCGCTTCAGCGCCGCGTTATAATCAGCCTAGTTCGTCGTCTTGTAGATCGGTGATGTCGGTTCGCTCATGCCGGCCAGTTACGACACTGAATTTACGACATGAATGCCTGTCGGATTAGTCCAGCATGGCCCAATGCCAGCGGAAAACCGCTGTGACGGAACATCGCATGCAGCTGATTGTTAACTCACTGACGCTGCGGCAACACGCCTGCAGCAATGGAAGGAAAT
>NZ_JBMERN010000197.1:0-4853 GCF_049310965.1 Loktanella sp. DJP18
ACCCCCGCATCCTTATCGATTGCAGGACCGGGCGACCAAGGGCATTGGCGGGCGAGGGCCGCTGAGATGGGAGTAGGAAATAGCATTGGCTTCTTAGGTCTTATCCCTAATGCGCAGGTTCGCCGTGAGATGTGGCACCACGACATTGTGGTGGTGCCGTCGCGCCATGACTATCCCGAAGGTCTCCCAAATACGATCTGCGAGGCGCTTGCGTCGCGGTCTCCCTTGATTATATCGGATCATCCAGCGTTTAGTGGGCGACTTGAGAGCCGCCGCGACTGTCTAATATATCGGGCCGCGCGGCCCGACGCGCTTGCCCGGAGCATTAAGTCGCTAATTGATGATCCTGTCCTGTATCGAACGCTGTCAGAGAACTCTGAGCGCGCCCACGACAGCCTCTATGTGGGTTTGGAGTGGTCGCTGCTGGTCGATAAATTTTTAAACGACCCTGACAACCTAAGCGGATGGGTAGCCGCGCACTGCTTGCAATGACATGCCGTGTGGCGCGTGGCGCGTGCATTGTCCTGCGCTAGCCAGGAGTGCCGTGCAACTTCACACTACAGGATTTCGGCATACCATTCTCTGTGAGGGCTTGGTATACAATTTTTGCAATTGGGTGGGTTGGGATGAGCGATACAGTCGGGATTTTCGGTTTGGGGGCCATGGGGTTCGGCATGGCGGGGGCATTGTGCCGCGCCGGGTTGGTGACGCATGGGTTCGACATCGATGCGGACGCCGTTGCGCGGTTCAGGGCGGCGGGCGGAGCCGGCGGCACCTTTGAAGAGGTCGGCGTGACGCTGGACGCGGTCGTCATCGTGGTCCTGAACGCGGCGCAGACGGAAAGTGTGCTGTTCGGCACCGACGGAATCGCCGCGAGGCTGACGGCGGGCACTGTCATCATCGCTTGTGCCACGATGGCCCCGCAGGTGGCGCGGGACCTGGCCGGGCGCTGCGCGGCTTTGGGCCTGCACTATCTGGATGCGCCGATCTCGGGCGGGACGTTCCGGGCGGCGGACGGGGAACTCTCGATCCTCGCCAGCGGCAGCAAAGAGGCGTTCGCCAAGGCGCGGCCCGCACTGGATGCGATGGCGGCGACCGTGTTCGAACTGGGCGATCAGGTTGGGGCCGGATCGTCGATGAAGGCGATCAATCAGATGCTGGTCGGCGTTCATATCGCCGCGATGGCCGAGGCGATGACGTTCGGCATGACGCAGGGGGTCAGCCCGGAGCAGTTCCTGAAGATCATTCCGCAATGCGCCGGGACAAGCTGGGCACTGGAGAGCCGGGGGCCGCATGTGCGCGACGGCGATTACACGCCGCTGAGCGCGGTCGACATCTGGCCCAAGGATCTGGGGATCGTGATGGACATCGCGCATGGTGCAAAGTTCGGCGCACCGCTGACGGCGGCCGCGTTGCAGCAGTTCATGGCCGCAAGCGGGTCGGGTCTTGGGCGGGAGGACGATGCGGCGGTGGCCAAGGTCTATGCCCGCAACGCAGGGCTGACGTTACCGGGGCAGGCCTGATGGTGGGCGGCTTCTTTGGTGCCATCGCCGACGATTTTACCGGCGCGACTGACTTGGCGGGACTGCTGGCGCGGTCCGGGCAGCCGGTATCGCTTCGCATGGGGGTGCCGGAGGGGGGCGATGCCGGTGCCTTCGAGGTGATTGCGCTGAAGATCAGGACGGTGCCGGTGGATCAGGCCGTCGCACAGGTCCTTGCGGCAGTGGACTGGTTGCAGGCGCGGGGAGTGCAGCGGTTCTTCTGGAAGTATTGCAGCACCTTCGATTCAACGGACCGGGGCAACATCGGCCCGGTGGCCGAGGCGATTATGGAACGCCTTGACGTGCGGCAGACCATTTATTGCCCGGCATTCCCCGAAAACGGGCGTTCGGTGTTCATGGGCAACCTTTTCGTCGGCCAGCAGCCCCTTGCGGAAAGCCCGATGAAGGATCATCCGCTGACGCCGATGCGTGACAGCAACCTGATGCGATTGCTGCGGCCGCAGGTAAGCGGAGACCTGGCCTTGATCGACAGGCTGACCGTGGCGCAAGGGCCAGAGGCGTTGCGCGCAGCACTGGATGCGACCGATGCGGCCCACGTGATCGTGGACGCGGTGGCCGACGACGACCTGCGGGTGATCGCTGCGGCCTGTCGCGACGATGTGCTGATGACCGGGGGCAGTGCTGTGGCGATGCCCTTGCCCGGCCTGTATGGTGCCGCAGGTCTGGTCGATGCGGTCGCACGGGTCGGTTTTGACCTACCACAGGGACCGGCGCTGGTGTTGTCGGGATCATGCTCTGCCATGACGCAACGGCAGGTCGCAGCCTATGCAGCCTGCAACCCGTGCTATCACCTCGACCCGCTGGCGCTGGACCGGGACGGCGTGCAGCCGGTGATCGACTGGCTCGCGGCGCAACAGGGTGCGCCGCTGGTTTCCGCGACCGCCAGTCCCGATGCGGTGCGGGCGGCGCAAGACGCTTTAGGCCGCGCGCGGGCCGGCCAGCTCGTCGAGGATACGCTGGTCGCGATCGCGGTGTCGCAGCGAGAGCTTGGCGTCCGGCGGTTCGTCGTCGCCGGCGGCGAGACGAGCGGTGCCGTGACGCAGGCGCTGGGCGTCACGCGGCTGGACGTGGGGCCAGAAATCGCGCCCGGCGTGCCGTGGTGTGCTGCCGACAGCGACGGCGTGCGCGTGGCGCTGGCGCTGAAGTCGGGGAATTTCGGGGCGGCAGACTTCTTTGCGCGGGCGCTGGCATGAGGGATGCGGCGCTGCGCGAGCTGATCTGCGATCTGGCCCGATCCTTTTACGATCGCGGGTTGACCGGTGGATCGTCGGGCAACATCTCGGCCAGGACAGAGGATGGCGGTCTGTTGGCGACGCCGACGGGATCGAGCTTCGGCAGGCTCGACCCCGCCCGTTTGTCACGGTTCGATGCCAGCGGCGTGCACGTTGCCGGGGACGCGCCCACGAAAGAGATGCCACTGCATACCGCTTTCTACGACACGCGCGGAACTGCGGGTGCGGTGGTGCATCTGCATTCCTGCCATGCCGTTGCGCTGTCGCTGCTGGAGGGAGCGGATGCGGACAACTGGTTGCCGCCGCTGACACCCTACGCGGTGATGAAGCTGGGCAAGGTCGCGTTGCTGCCCTTCTTCATGCCTGGCGATGCCGCGATGGGCGATGCGGTGCGCGCGCTAGGCGGCAAGCGGACGGCAGTTATGCTGGCGCATCATGGACCGGTGGTGGCGGGCAAGGACGTGGAAGCGGCGTGCCACGCGATCGAGGAACTGGAGGAGACGGCAAAGCTGGCTTTGCTGACGCGGGGCATGGGTGCCCGAGGATTGACTGATGCGCAGGTGGCAGGCGTGGTGGACAGGTTCAGCGTGGAATGGGACTGACGTTCTCGGCCAACCTCGGCTTTCTGTGGCAGGAATTGCCCTTGCCCGATGCAATCCGCGCGGCAAAGGCGGCCGGGTTCGCGGCGGTGGAGTGCCATTGGCCCTATGATGTGCCTGCACGCGACGTCGCGGCGGCATTGCGCGAAACAGGCTTGCCGATGCTGGGGCTGAACACGCGGCGCGGTGCGCCCGGCGAGAATGGTTTGAGCGCCTTGCCCGGTCGCGGTTCTGACGCGCGGGCGGCGGTCGACGAGGCGCTTGCCTATGCGGATGCGGTGGACGCGGCGGCCGTGCATGTCATGGCGGGATTCGCAGAAGGGGACGAGGCCGAGGCGGCTTTCGTACACACGCTGAGACACGCCTGCGCCGCGACGGACCGAAGCATACTGATCGAACCGCTCAATCATTACGACGCGCCGGGATATTTCCTGAAGACCACTGCGCAGGCCGAGGCGATCATTGCCAAGGTAGCCGCGCCGAACTTGAAGCTGATGTTCGACTGCTATCATGTGCAATTGATGGAAGGCGACGTCACCCATCGCTTGAAACGGCTCTTGCCGCTGATCGGGCATATTCAATTCGCCTCTGTCCCGGACCGGGGGGCACCGGATCATGGCGAGCTGTCTTACGCCCATGCCTTTGGCGTCATCGACGGAATGGGGTGGGCGGCGCCGCTGGGGGCAGAATACAAACCGCAAGGCCCGACTGCGCCGACGCTGGGCTGGATGAAGCAGAGCTTCACTGACGGTTAAGCGAATGCGACGGACCGCAGCCGTCTTTGGTATGCTTCAGCCTCGATGAATGTATGACGGTGTCGTCGAACGCTGCTTTTCGGTGTTCAGCCCTGATCCTGGGCGCGCAAGGCCAAGTGCGTCGTTGTCGACCAAACTATCAATACAACATGGTTAAGGAACATGGCACAGAATCAGCGCGCTCATTACCTCGCCGCCCCTCTCACTTGTCGGTCTGGCCTGGTTCTTTTCAAACGCGAACGCAGTGCCCCGTTTGGCGTTGGCAATGCGGCTTGCGCCATCATGTCTCGACCGCTACCACGCAGCACAGCCAGAAACGATCCGGCGGGATAAGAATGAAGATCGTATTCGTGATTCCCTATGCGTCCGTCGGGGGCGGAATCCGTGTCGTGGGTTCATACGCCCGTGAACTTGAGGCACGTGGTCATGATGTCTGGGTCGTGTCACAGCCCTTTGTCCCGCAGCAAAGGCGGCTACACAGGTTGAGGTCGATGTTCGGACGCGCCGAGCCTCAACTCCCACCGAAGCAGGCACCGTTCTTCGATTTTCTGGGATCGCGTCATATCGTGTTGAAAATTCCGGGCCAGCCCCATCCGGATGATCTTCCCGACTCTGACGTTATCATTGCGACATGGTGGGAAACCGCAGAATGGGTTGCCGCCCTGCCCTCCATAAAGGGACGAAAATTCTATCTGCTTCAAGATG
>NZ_JBMERN010000198.1:0-4838 GCF_049310965.1 Loktanella sp. DJP18
GTCGAGGTCGGACCCGCCCGCGGACGATGATCCGAATGCGACCGTCGCATTCATGACCCAGTCCGCGCCGGTCGTGGTTGCAGGGAGTTCGATCTGGTATCCGACCGCATAGGCGCCCAGAGGAACCTGGATGTAAGCAGTGGAGAAGATCGCGTTACTACCACAAGTCGCCGGCCCTCCGGCAGTCATCGTATAGCAGGCCCGGTAATTTCCGTAAGAACCGCTCACCCTTTCGAAGTTGACGTAGAACGGCGTGTTATAGGAACCCTCGATCGGCACAAAGGTTGCGTAAGCATACCCGGTATCGGTCTTGGCGTAGGTGTAATTCGCAAATGCGGCCGACACGTTTTGCTCAACCTGCGTATTTTGACGCGTGATCTGGAATGCGCTCGGCGCTACGATGTCTGCGCCATTTTGCGCCACGAATGTGCCTTCGGCCTGCATCACCCAGTCGGCCCCAATGGCCTGCGCTGGCAGATCAATCCTGTAGCCCACTTTCGGCCGCACCAACCGGCACGAGGACACTTGAACGCCCTGTGGTCGATCCCAAAACCTCGCAGACCGGTGCACCGCCGGCTGTCATCCGGTAGCAAGCTGAACGCCTCGCCGAATTGCCCGAGATCCAATCGATCGCAAGAAAGGTGTCCTGGTTGAAGAAGCCAGAAATCGGCGCAAAGGTGCCAAATGACAAGCCTGTCGACGTCGGTGGAAAGACTGTGTCCTGAAAAGCGAAGCTTGCCTCAAAAATCGGTTCTGGATCTTCGCGCACAACCGCGACATTCCAATCCTGCGCCGGCATGGTGGCAGATGACGACACTGAAATCGTGACATCATTGCCCAGTGGCATTCTGACATCTTCGTTCAGGCTGACCAGGTAGCCAAAGTCTGTGGCCCCCACTGGGACCTCGACAGCCGAGGTGCTTCCAGGTGCGGCACAGATGAAAGTTCCAGAAACCGTCCCATAGCACGCAGAAATCGTCCGGTCGGGATCGTAGGCGTCCCGCGACACGAGCTCGAGATCCAGCCAGAACGGATCAGGAGCGCCACCGTCGATAGACGTCACGACGAGGGTATCGCCCGTCTGCCCATTCGGGAACGTGACGTCGCTAAAGCTGGCAACGCGCACGACTGGTGCGTCGACCACAACCAGCCCTAACGGCAAGCCAGGAACTGGCGCCGGTGCCCCCGGCTTCGGCAGACAGCCATCCATCAACGCGCCGCCCGTGATCTGGGACATGCCGTTTGCGGCTTTGCAGTAGATCCGTTTTACGTCGGTGCCGACCGATGTGACCGCAACGATAGATCCAAGAGAAATCAGACCGACCAGCAAGCTATATTCCAGCAACGCGGCACCGCGTGATTTGCCACTCTTCTTCGTGCGGCTTGTAGGCAGGTCGGCAACAGGCATCGGCTTATCAGCTTTTGTCATTTTCGATACTCTTAATTTGGCTGCCGGCCGCGAGCGGCCTGATCATTGCTGGGAATTCACAGGGACATAGGAAAAATGCGGTGAGCCCAGAACTGAGACAGAGAAAATATCTTAAGAAGGTCGCAACGACGCCTACCCCGCAGAGCAATGCATCTGGGAGCCGGCATTGACTAGAGGGTGCCGGCCATAAGGTGCGCGCCTCGCTTTAAGCGTGATAATCACCCGCATTACGGCGGCGCTGAAATTCCGCCTCATCCTCAAGAGCTTCTGCCGCAGCAGCGGGAACATCATCGATGTAGGCCAGAAGCAAGTCCACCAAGTCTGCCGGAACGACAATCACTTCGCGGCCGCCCTTCAAACTCTTGACGGCTTGCGTCCGAAAATCGCGCAAAGGTTTCAGCGCGGCCTCACGCTGGTCTATGTCTCCCTTGATTTCATCAAGAAGACTGCGGAAACCCCGCGCGGCTTCGGCTTTCGCATGACCTTCAGGCATGCCGTCGATCTTGCGTGCGAGGATTTCCGCATCATCGAAATAGTGCGACAATCCCTTGCGCACTGCGTCCTTCTCCGCACAGCATGCGGCCAGAATCGCGTCGTGTGTCTTCATCGTGTGGGACATGACCTGTATCTCCATCATAGGCCAACAGGAGATTGGTCTGGCGCAGAAGATACGGGAGCGCTCACGCCGCCAGCCCCAGGAGAAAAATCCTAAGGAACTATAATCTGAACCACGACTCCACCGGTCTACGATGAGGCAGCCTTCATGGAGCAATGCCGCGTGAAATTCTTTGCTCACATGGGCTAATTAGCGAACACCCTACGTCAGGCTTACGCGAGACGACCAATGCACGCCGCAATTTTTACCCTTGCCGTCATTGCCTTTTGCAGTAAGACGGGATGTGTTTTCACCAAAATTGAGCGTAAGACTGATGTAGGGATATGGAGAACCTTAAGGCTGGGACAGTGAAGCCCTTCGGATTGAAACCCCAGGATTCCTGATCCGCATCAGCTCCGACCGCAAGTGCAAGACGCCTCGTACTCGGGTCGAAGTTTGCCGATCCCTGGCAGATCTATGCCGCCAGAAAGGTCTTGGGCAGGACCTTGTAGATGGGTTTGGTCAAGACCGTTTCCGACATCTGGGAAAAGTGATCAAGGGCGATCGTCCCTGCATCAGAAATGGGCGTGATGCTGTCTCGCATACTTGCGATTGCAGCGAGAGCGCCATTGGTGATCATGGGCATGATATCGAAGAAAACGCGAGACACGGGCAGCCCACGTCTTTCAATTTCAGACTTCAGAACGTCGATGGATAGATATGTCCGAATAGCGCAGGACCTCTCAGACGGTATGGCATTCTCTTTTGGAGGACGGCTGAGGAATGACATAAAATCTTGAAGACACAGGGGCAGAATCATCATCGCAGTGTCATCAAATGTGATCATGCAACACTCATCCCCGCCAGGAATATCCCCATGACGACTCATCATAGCAAAGCTTCTGACCATATTGGGTGAATCGAGGCTGCGCGCGCTGCGCAGTGCAAGCAATGTCTGAGCCTGTGGGGTCAAGTGCCAGCCATGATCCTTCTCACAGGCATTGCTGAAATTGCGGTAGGCTACAAGGAACTCCGAAATTGAACCTTCCAGATGGCCGACAGCGTCATCGGGATCGACCCGACCGAGACCGTTGAATCCGTAGATCGCCTCCGGAAGTCGCTTAAGCCCAAGCGCCATCGCATCAAATGCCTCGTTTATCATCGTCACCACGCACGTAAACCTTTCAACCCAGAGATCAAACTTAGACACCAACCTTACCGATGACACCCGGATAGGTTGCGCAACATCACACTGTTATGAGGCAAATTTATGGCAGAAACGCAAGATCGCGCGTCAAGAGATCAGGACGCTGCGTAGGCACCCTCAGGAAGGTTGAGGGCAGCGATCATATTATCGAACTGCGTCAGTGACAGGGAGACCCTGTGTGTCGCGCCAGTCTCCTCATTGACCTGCATGAAAACAACGCCCGTCTCAGATAGCAAAAAACGAACATCGTCCTCGCGCACAGCTGCTACATCGTCAATCAAGGTGACGACAGTCTCATCATGGTTGTGCTCGATCGTAAACATGCAGAGAACATGGTGTTCGGGAGCAGGTGAGAAAAATGGGGGGATACGAAGTTTGACAGTTTGGCTTGGTGAGGGTCTTCGAGGCGTGTCCGCCGTCCAACACGCAGGCCCGCCCTCTCTATGAGGCGGGCCTGCGTTTAGGCCGGTGAAGTGAAGAAGGATGGCATAATGTCGGATCAGGAATGGACATACTGGAAGCGGCGCGACGGCGAAACCGGCTGCTACATCTCCGGTTTTGGCAAAGCCGCAGACGTGCCAAGCTACGGCGAAGTCAGCACGGCCGCACTTCCTGAAAAGCTGTCTATCACAACCAGAGAAGACGGCACCCTTACCATCATCAGCCCTCCCGTGATTTGCGCCAGGTCAGCATACCGGTATGCTGTCACAATCACCTCTGCACGCCGCACAAAGATTGTGACCGGTGATCAATACGAGCTCGACCTCGACCTGCGCATGGGCACCCAAGTTGCCGAGGCACCCAAGAAAGGCACCTCCAGGGAAAACTGGTGGTGGTATGCTCAAGACAAATTCAGGTATGAGTCGGGCACGCAGGCTCCTATACGACTGATGAAGGCCTGGAAGCATGACATCCTGGCGATCATTCTCGAAGATCACCCAGAAAAAGAGCAGCGGCTTGCAGCTTGGCAAGGCCGTATCAGCGCACACAACGACAGTGTGCGCCGAAACGGAAAGAAAAAGACGATTGCCCACCGCAAAGTGCATGGCGACCTGGTGGTGCTGCCTCACGCGATCACCTTCGACGGCGGATGCGTCAAACAGATCTTCCGCTATAACGTCGACGATGCATCCTACCTCAAGCGGGCTAAGCATTCGCTGATGATTGCGGGAGCGCCCTATGCGGTACGGCACGGAGACGCCGTGACCTTCAAGAATGGCACCCCACCAGGAGAGCGTTTCTCGGTGCCAATCCGCGTAGCGATGTGTCTGCTGTCGTGGTCGCAGACACCGTCATCCAGTGCGCACGAGATTCTGGGGGCAGTCGGAAAATTTGAGACGCTTCTGACTTCCCTGCTCAATGAGCTTGAGGATGCCATGACTGTGCCCTCTGATAATGACAACACCCACAGTGTTTCTGCTAAAATGCATAGCGTTGCCGCCAACATCGATGCTGCAATATCAGCACTCACGGATTTCACGGCACGGACACCAAAACCGGACACGCCGCCTCGTGAGGCGGACGCGCTCATTCGTATCAAGGCGCATTTCGACCGGACGCTTGAGCAGCTCGTGCTCGGGAGGTCAAGGGTGAAGCTCCCCGGATTC
>NZ_JBMERN010000199.1:0-4776 GCF_049310965.1 Loktanella sp. DJP18
GTTATGACCGCACATCCTGCCCTTCAGCAGCAGGAGGCAACACATGACCTATCCGATCATCAATCCAGGAGCGACAGCGCACACCCCGATCTCCGGTGCCGGTCCAACTGATATCGCCACCGATGACATGTATCGTATGTCGAGACTATTCGTCGAGCCATGCAGTGCGGTCCCGATGTCTCTCAATGGCCATCGCCTGCTGCACGCCCTGCTGCACAGGACCTGCCGTGATCTGCCGGAGTGGTCAGCCGAGGTCCGCCAGCCTCCTGACGGTTATCGCGCGCCGTGCGCCGCACTCCGCCGGACTCTCGGGCTCGAGTCAGACAACGGCAACCGCAACCTGGCTCCAGGAATTGCCGATCTGCGGCAGACAAACATCCTCGACGTTTTGGAATTCGGACATCAGAACGCATGGCTGACCTGGCGCTTCGAAGATGCGATGCTTCGTACAATCCTGGACGGAGAGCGCTATGGTCTGCTGGATGCCAGCGCATTGCGCAAATTCGGATCGGTCGCCGACTTCCAGATTTTCAGCCTGGTCTCCGTCGTCCGGCGGACCCGCAAAGCCGCATTCACCTTCGAGGTGCAACAGGCGGGCATCTGGACGGGGAAGCCGGAGGCCCGCTGGTCGGACGTCAGCGCCGTCATCATCAACGCCATCCGGCTGTCTTGCGCCCATTACGGCCTCACGGCTGTCGTCCTGCTCGAGGCGCGAGGTTTTTTGGCCGGGATCGATACGGTCGTGGTCCGGCTGCAGCGTCGGGGTGGTCTTTGGACCGCCTCCGGCATTGCAAAATGCTCGGTCTGGACGCGAGCCTGCGTCGTGATTGATCCCGCCGGCCACACTAGGGTGGCGTCAGCAGACTTGCCCGACCTCGTAGCGCGGCTGAGCAAGACCGGTTGGCGCCTCAAGCCGCCACAGCCGTGAGTGGACCGGCGGTCCTGCCAGCGCGTCTGGTCTGGAAAGTCCGGCCCGATACGACTGGCCCAATGCCGGGCACGGGCCGATCGCCACGCAGACCCCATCAGTCGTCAGGCGGCGCCTGACGCGGAGCAGCAGGCAGCTTGAGGCTGTAAGGCCTTGAGCCTCGTCATCGTGCACGCGCCGGGTGTCGCGCACGATGACGAGGCCCACGCCCTTGTGGAGCAGGTCGGGAGGTGCGGCGATCACAAACGAGGAGGTCGACATGCTCGACACGGCACACCACACCCCGACGATGACCCACGCCTGGCGCGACGACGTCAGCTATGGGGACATCGTCTATTTCCGTTTCCCGCTTTCCGAGGATGGAACCGTTAGCGAACACGAGGCGCGCCCCTGCCTGATCCTCGACATCGAAGTGCACGGGGGGCTGCGCTATGCTCAGCTTGCCTGCGGGGCAGCGTCCCACAGGCGCTCCGGTGTGAGCCAGCAGATCCATGTCCGTCGCCGGGCAGAGTATGCGCCAGCCGGTCTCAACGCGCCCACGTGTTTCATGGGTGCACGCCGACTACTGGTGCCGCTGACGCACGCGGGGTTCGTGGAGGCGTCCGTCACTGAGTCCCCCGTCCTGGGGCGCCTCGACGGGCAGCCGTTCGCTCAAATGAACGCAGTGCGTGGCCGCATCCATGCCCTGCGCGACATGCACACAGCGCGCCTGCGGGGCCGGAGCAGCTACTCGCGCCGGGGACAGGCGGCGGGCCGGGAATTCACGGTGGCGTTGCGGCTATCGCGACACCCTGACGCCGGAGCTGTGGGTGACCGGTCATGAGTGCGAGCGTGGACGCAGACCTGACAGGCTTGTCAGTCGAGACGTTGGCGCTGCGGGCCCTGGCACAAAGCCGGATCGTTTTGCCGGTATTGCGGACGATCGTCATCCCGATGCTGCATGCGCCAACGAGGGCGCAGGCCATCGCAGCCGCAGACAGCATCGCGCGGCGAGACCTGTTCAGCGCAGGTTTTCAGGCCGATCTCCGGGACGTGACGCAAGTCCTCACGGAGGAGATGACAAGTCATCTGGTCGTCGAAACCATGTGGTCGGATCACGACGGCGACGTGACCGGATCAACCTGGACGGAAACGATCTGGACCGATGAGGCCATCGCACTGGCACCGATCTGCGGTGAGCTCGGGCGGTTGCGCGATCTCGTCGATGCGGTCATCGACCGCCGTGATCTGACCCGCCTGCTTGCGGGCGATCCGGGACCGGCTGGCGACACGGGGCCGGCCTGCCGCTGATGATCGCCACGGACGGCACCGATGGGTGCCGTTCGAACCATTATTGGGTCAAGGACGGTTGCGTTGAATGGTGTAAAAATACGGGAAGCGCTCGTCTGCCTCAGGCTGCTTATTGAGCCCTCGTTGATCCGGTTGGCAGCTGCCCGCCGGGCTCATTGTACTACGCCGAAGTCGAAATATCTGGCCAAGACTCTGTCGGTCAGCCACACGCCGTTGTCGGTGCAATCAAACGTGCATCCTACTGCGCTTTGTCATCATGCAAGTTGATGCCCAAGGTTCTGAATTATTGTTTAAGCGCTATATTTTGTCATTGGCCGGACGCATGGCGATTAAATATAGCCTATTCGCAATATTTTCTATCTTTCACCGACAGAACAGCTTATATTATAGCGAAATCGCAATATGGTGATGAGCAAAAGCCGTGGAAAGCCATCAACAACACGTCATTGACAGCTCCGATGCGCTCGGAAGGCTTATCAAAACGCGGCGACGTCATCTCAAGATGAATCAGGAGATGCTGGCTTCACTCTGCGGCATTCCACAGCCTAACCTTTCGAAGATCGAGACGGGTCGGAGCGGGGTGAACCTGGAGACATGTCTGCGCCTGTGCGCGGCGCTCGGAATCGATCTCGTCGGAAACGTCCGGCAATGAATCTCGAGGTCTGGGTCGAACAGGTGAATGGGCCAGTCGGCATCTTGGAGCGGTTCGACGACAAGACGCTCCGCTTCACCTACAGTGCCGCAGCCGTGGCCTCCGGCAACGCGAGTTGCAGGATCTCGATGGCCCTGCCAGTGAGGGAAGAGGCCTACAGTGATGCTGCGTGTGTGGCCTTTTTCAGCAATCTCCTCTTCGAAGGGCGAGGTCTTGATGGGGTCGTCGATACCCATGGCCTCGATAGAGATGATTACGGCCAGCTGCTCTATCACCTGGGTGCCGACTGTCCGGGTGCGATTTCGGTCATGCCGGAAGGTGCTGGACCGGGAAAACGCCCTGGGCTTTTCCCTCAGGATTACGTGAAGCTTTCACAAGCTGAGATCACGGCCATGGTGAGATCACTCCACTTCGACGGCAGGCTGCCTGCAGACAGCCCCGACCCATCGCCGGTTGCAGGTGTTCAGCCAAAGCTTGCTCTGGTTTTCCGCGATGGCAGCTTCTTCTTACCCAAGGAAGGAAGTGGCGCGCCGAGTACTCACATTCTGAAGGTCTCACCCCATGGCGACGCGCGGCTTACACGCCACGAGGTCGCGTTGCTCTCGGTTGCGGCTGACATCGGTCTCGATGTCACCGAGGCTGAACGTCACATTTTTCATGATGAGAGACGTGGAGTGGACATCGAAACGATCCTCTCCACCCGGTTTGACCGAATTTTCGAAGACGGAAAAATCACCCGGCTGCACTCCGAGGATTTCTGCCAGGCCCTCGGCTTGCCGCGCAGACTGAAATACGAGCGCGAGGCGACAAATGAGGAGCGTCGCTTCAGCGCTGCTGCCGTCGGAAAGCTCAGCGCACAGGTCGCGGCCCCCGCCCAGTTCCGCCTGCGCTTTTTTCAGCAGACCTTGTTTAACCTTGCTGTCGGAAACACCGATAATCACGCCAAGAACAGCTCGATCATCTATCGGGGTGCCGCCGGTGAGCTTGCGCCGCTCTACGACGTTGTCCCGGCGACGATGGATGACCAGCACACTCACGCGTTTGCCTTCGATCTTGGCCGTGCATCCTTTGCAGAGGATCTAACGAAGGAGGATCTGCTTGTAGCCATGTCCGACATCGGTTTCGCAAAACCCCGCCTCGCCGGGCCTTGGATCAAGCTTCTCAAGCAGGTCGCCGTGCCCGGCATCGCAGCGCTCGCGGAGCGTGGAGACAAGCAGCTTGCCGACGGCATTGCAGCCCAGCTGGAGGTTGTGTCGCGCGCTCTCGAAGTCGACTTGGCAATCCCGGAGCGCGACTATTTTCCACGTGCCCAGCGTGACGAAAAACGACAAGGGAATCGCGGCGGCTGGGGCGGTTGGAGCTGAACGCATCAGAAGGGCCGCCTGACTTCACTGTCTTCAGTTCTTGGTGACATCCAACACTGTTGGTGTCGAAACCATGTGGTCCGATCACGATTGCGACGTGACAGGCTCCACTTGGACGGAAGCAATCTGGATCAATGAGGCCATCGCACTGGCACCGATCTGCGGCGAGCTCGGGCGGTTGCACGATCTCGTCGATGCCGTCATCGACCGCCGCGATCTGACGCGCCTTCTCGCAGGCGATCTGCGGCCTGCTGGCGACACAGGGTCAGCCTGCCGCTGATGATCGCCACGGACGGCACCATAGCGGTGCCGTCCAACTTGAGGCCTGGGTCATGCGCCGGGCCGTTGTTGCGGACCTGATCAGGCGGCGGCAGAACGCGCCGGCATTTTGGAGTGTCTGCAAGCGATGCAGAGCGACATTTGGATTGACACCGTCCAATGCTGCTTCCACCTCCTAACGAAGTCTAACGATAGTTGACTAACGGAAACTAACGGAATACTTCTGACTTAGGAGGTGATCATGCATTTCATGACCTTTACCG
>NZ_JBMERN010000200.1:0-4766 GCF_049310965.1 Loktanella sp. DJP18
CGAGGTGGTAGACCACTGGAAATTTGAATTGAAGCGGATGCCGTAGGGCGGGTCGATATAGATCGCCTGCACCTGGCCCTTCAGCCCCTCGCGCTCGGACAATGACGCCATGACCTGTAGCCCGTCGCCCAGGATCATCCGGTTCGACCATTTCCGCGAGTGGCGGTAGAACTCCACCTCGGCTTCGCGGTCCTCCTCCGTCAGGCCAAAATGGCCGAAGAGATCCTCGGCCTTCTCGCGCCCGGCGCGCAGGTCGTCGATCAACGCCTTGGGATGCACCTGCTCCTGAAGATAGATCGGCGGCGCATCGACGGTCAACTCGGCCTGATCCATGTCCTTGCCGCGCCAGATCAGCTGCGGGTCAAGATCCCGGTTGCGCCGCTCATAGGCCATCTTGATCGCCTCGCGATCCGACGGTTCCATTACCGGCTCGAGTTCCGCAGACGGGATGTTCGCCCGGGTCTCGTCGTGGATGTGGTGCCCGATGGGCTTTTTGTCGTCGGGCATCAGTCCTGTCCTTCCAGCGAATTGCGTAGAACGCGGGTGTAGTCGCGCCGGGTTTCTTCCATCCAGTCGATCAGTTCCGCCTGCTGGGTATCGTCTCCGAGCGCGATCCGGACGCTCTTCCCCAAGAAGCCCGATCCACGGCGGAAGACGGCAGCGGCAAGTTGCCGCATCAGGTCGGCCTCGTAGGGCGCGAGCCGCATATTGACATCCTCGATGCTGGTGCCGCGATTGCCCCGGACAAAAACGCCGGACTCGCGCGAGCCGACCCAGAACGAAAGATTCAGGTCCGGCAGCACGGGGCACCAGCAACTCGACGTGCGATTAGGCTGAATTCCAGCGGCTTCCGCCTCCGGATACCGAGAAATATATGCCCTCCAGAACGCGAGGCGGGTGTCACCAATAGCACTGTCGCCAGTCGTCTGCCGTCGGGTGGCCGCAAGTTGGCGTTCCCAGCCGTTCGGCTTCTGCATCACCTCAAGGATTGGAGCAACCGGACTGTCGCCGATGCGAACGACCCGGAGCTTCACCGCAAAGAAGGAAAACCCCTCCAGGGTGTTTTCGTTGAGCCATTCGACGACCGAGAGATGCTCGTCAGTGAAGCGCGATGCGATCCAGATCACGGTTTTGACCTTCAAGCCGGCCACATAGGTCATGATCTGGCCAAGGTGCCGATGATCGGCAGCCTCAAGTTGATTCTCGATCAGGACTCGACTGTCGTCTCGGGCATCGATCGCAAGGATATCTGCCTCGAAGGGGCCGACCCGAACCTCTCGACCAACCGGTTGAAGGTCCAGCCCGATGGCGCCCCCGATATGGTCCAGGTTGTCGAGAAGCCAAGGCGTAAAATCCCTCTCCTCGCTAAACCAAGCTTCCCGGAGATTAAGGTCGGCCAAGCGACCGAAGACTACTTCCGTCATGCCGGCACTTTCTTCTCGATGAATGCCTCGATGGCGGCGTCGAATTCATTGCGGAAATCATGCAGGCTGCGCAACTCGGCAAAGGCCCAGCGGCCGTGCGTGCCAAGCTGGTTTACCGACGGTATCCACTTATTGCGAATCGTCTCTGCCTTCAGTGCGGCATCGTGGCCACGGAACCCCTTGATCTCGACGACCAGCGTCAACGGCTCCGCACCCTCGGGCATCCTGATGCGGACCAGGAAATCGGGCAGGTAGTTGCGCGCCTCCCCTTGCTCCGAATATGGCACGGTCAGGCCCAGGTTCTGGTTCTTGGTGTAGGCCAGGACATCGGGATGCTCGTCGAGAAGCTGGGCGAACTTCGCCTCCCAGTCACTGTCGGTCACGATGTAGTTCAGATGGCTGCGATCCGCGCGCGGCGTATGGCGGCCAGCCTTCGACGTGGTGAAGTTGACATCGACGGTCGACCCTTCGGCCATGAACGGATCAAGGGTGGCTCGGATAATCGGCTCGCCCCCGGGCTGATCGAGGAGGGCACCCATCAGGAGTTCACAGACCTCGTCAGCGAGCTGGAGATACAGAAGCTGAGCAGGTTGGCAGCCACCTTTGTAGACGACGCGGTCCGAGCGCAGCCACTGGAGGACAATCCGTTTGGCATGGGTGAAGAGGTGGGTCTTCGGCGCGCCGTTTGCGTCGCGCAGCTTCTCCGACACCCAGTAGTTTGCGATGTGGAATGCGACGGTCGAGAGACGCTGATCCTTGAGGTGCTCGAGATCGAGTGTGTGGCGGGCACCGATAATCCCGGACATCGTGACGTTGGTCGCTGATTTCACGCGATCAGGGTCGATCACGTAAGGATCGAGCAGGCTCAGGTCGATGTCTATGCGCTCGCGCGGGAAGTCGGCACGATAGCCTGCCACTCTTGGGAAAGAGATTTCCAAACTGTCACGTTCGGGACTGACGGCATGGACATGCACCACCTCGCGCGGCTTTTGTGGAGCTGCCGGCTTGGGCTGGTCGGCAAAGTTGAGACCGTCGATGCCCATGATGTCCGCATATTCCGTCCGGAACAGATGTTGCCCCGTGACAGGGTCCGGATCGGGCGACACGTCGTAAGAGAGGCGCCGTAGAGCCCGACCAATCACCTGCTCGCAGATGAGGCGCGATCCGAACGCGCGAAGCCCCATGATATGGGTAACGTTGTTGGCGTCCCAGCCTTCGGTCAGCATCGAGACGGACACGACACAGCGAACCTGACCACCAAGGCGTCCCTGCTGGCCGACGGTGTTCATGACCTCACGGAGAATTTCCGCGTCTGACACATCCCCCGCGCCTTGGTCGCGACTAAGGCGCTCGCGCCGGAAAGCCTCGATTTCGGTCGCATGCGCGTCCCGGAACCCGCTGTCGATTTCCGTTCCGCTTTCGAGCGCGGCGGAATCAATCAGGATCGTGCGCGGTTTTTCCAAGCGCTGTTCATGATCGTCGTAATTCCGGAAAAGTTCAAAATGACCCTGTTTGACCGTTTCCCGGTCCTCTGAATCAGTCCATGTAAAGCCGGCGATGTAATCGCGGACAGCCTCCGAATTCGTCGTATTGTTACAGACGACGATGAAAACAGGCGGAACCCCGACCTGCTCCTTTTCCCAGAGCGCAAACGTCTTCTCGTAATGACCATAGAGCGCATCCAGGGCCACCTTGAGCTCAATCGGCAGCTTGTGGGGATCTGGCTTGGCTTCGCCTTTCTGCTTTTTCGGCATCTTCTTGCGGATTGTCGGCCAGAGGTTGCGATACATGACCTCTTCGCCGTCGGCCCTGTTATCCGCGATGGGCACCCGGGGCAGCTTGACGATGCCGCACTCGATCGCGTCCATCAGGGAGAAATCGCTCATCACCCAAGGAAAGAGCGTGCCCTCGGGCCAGTTCGAGCCACTAAGAAAGAACGGAGTGGCCGACAGGTCATAGACGATGGACACGCCCTGTTGCCGGTTCAGGATTTCGATGCCCGAGATCCACAACCGTGCGGCTTCCTTGTTCGCCTCAGCTTCTTTCCGCTCGTCTCCCGTCAGCTTCTCCTCTTCTTCGACAGGGCGCTCCCGATAGCAGTGGTGCGCTTCGTCGTTGATCACGACCACGTTCTTCAAGGACATAAGATCCCCCATCACCCGCTGGATCATCTGTCCTTCGGTTTCCGCTGTCTGAAGCTGCTCGCCATGACCTTCCAGGGCGGTGCGGGTGCCTTTAGCTGCGTCAAAAGTCTCGCGCAGCTTGAAGGCGTGGTAGTTCGTGATGACGATCTTGGCTTGATTAAGATCGCTCGCCATCTCGTGCGGGACGAGGCTGAGACGCCGGTAGTAGTTGTTCGGCTCGTTCGGCATGAGGACGCGAAGGCGGTCGCGGATCGTGATGCCGGGCGTCACGATCAGAAACCCCTTCGAGAACCGCTTGCTGTTCGATGTGCGGACCGCATTCAGGGTCTGCCAGACGATCAGCATGGCCATAACCGTCGTCTTTCCGGCGCCGGTGGCGAGCTTGAATGCAGTCCGCAACAAGTCCGGCTGCGAAGATGAGGGAGGCACGCCATCGGGTTGGACAGCAAAATTATTTGCGATTTTCATCCATTCGAGGAAGCGCTTGCCACGCTTGCCCATCTGCGGGGCCACTTCCGTCAACCAGATAGCGGCTTCTACAGCCTCAAGTTGGCAGAAGAATGGCCGGATCGGCTGCTCCTGATCGGCTTGCAGGGCACGCCAATGCTGGAGGAGCCGCTGGGTGACCGGTGAGACTTTCCATTGTGACGGATTCGGCAGCGCGCGCCAGTTCTCGAGCTCTTGGCGCAGATCGTTGACGATGGGCGACGGGTTGAATTCGGTCGCTTCCGTTGAGAGGTCGCCGTCATCGAAGACCATCGAGGCCTGCGTTTTGGCTGACTTCGCCGACTTCCCGGGGAGTGCTGTCCAGAGTGCCGACGGGCGACGTCGAGCTGATATGCCGTCGGACGGCTGGCCGTCATCATCAAGCTCCCAGTGCCGCCCCGGATGGTGGTAGGGGGAGTTCAGGATCGGGCTGTCGAAGAAGCTCATACTGTGCACCATTCCATGGTCGTAACGTCCGGGACCAAAGCAGGAGACGCGAACTCTTTCAATCGAATAGAGGATGGTTGGCCGCTGAACGTTGAGTATGTGGTTTAGATTTCTATTGGTCGAAACATCGTCCATTTCCCAGATTGATATTAGGCAACAGGGAGACGTGTTTCTCGAAGAGTCGGTTCGGATTTTTCCGCGGCGATTGCCCGCAACGTAATTTCAAAAATCTTGAAGTTGAAGGCATGAGCCGCCTGGTCAATGG
>NZ_JBMERN010000201.1:0-4696 GCF_049310965.1 Loktanella sp. DJP18
GCCCGATTCAAAATGGGATGAGAGAATTCAGTCTCTTGCAAGAAGCCGCGTCATGCGCCGGAAATGGGCGATCAGGACCCAGGCTTCGGCACTTTCGATGGATTTTTCCCAATCCCTTGCCAATCGGCGGCAACGGCCGAGCCATGCGAAAGACCGTTCCACGACCCATCTGCGAGGTAGCACCTCGAAGCCCTTGGCGGTATCGGACCGCTTGACGATCTGCAGCGTCCAGCGCCCGAGGCTGACGAGGGCACCCCGGAGTTTTGGTCCGGCATAACCGCCATCAGCGAACATATGGCGCAATTTCGGGGCCTCGCGGCGAAGCTTGGCGAAGACGCCGGGCGCACCATCCCGATCCTGAATGTTGGCTGTTTGGACCTCGCATGCGATCAGGTTGCCGCAGGTATCGGTGATGATGTGACGCTTGCGTCCTTTGATCCGCTTGCCCGCATCATAGCCGGAAAGTGATGTGTTTTCAAATGTTTTTACACTTTGGCTGTCGATCACACCCGCCGTCGGTTGCACATCGCGCCCTGCCGCGGGGCGCGCCGCCGCCACCAGGTGGCGGTTGATCTCGGCCAGCAGACCATCGTCGCGCCAGCGATAGAAATAATAGCGCACAGTCGAGACCGGTGGAAAGTCCTTTGGGAGAAGCGACCATGTGCATCCCGAAGCCGCGATATACTGGATCGCATTCCAGACCCGCCGCAACTTCACCCGTCGTGGCCGCCCAAGGCGGCTGCGATCGGGCAACAGAGGCCGCACGATCTTCCATTCAGCATTGGTCAAATCGCTTGGATAGCGCTTCGTCTCGCGCATATGCTGCGCACGGGTGAGTTCGGTCCAGGGCATCGTGATCTCCGTCAAGTTTCGCAACCAGATAGAATCACAACCTGCTGAATACACTCAACTCGTTTCCGATCAGCCTCTTAGGCATCATACCCCTGTGGTAAGGTCAGGGCAACTTTTCGAGGTGCCCTTAATCTCACAGGCCTGATCAGGCAGTCTTTCGCGTCAGATAGCAGGCCGCTTGGCAAATGTTTGTTTCAACCTGAACATTTGCCGATCCAGATTTTTCATAAAAATTTAATACTGGGGGAACTCTCATCTACACTGACTGTTGCATACCCGTAGCATGATGCTGCAAACAAAATGAAGGAGACACACAATGCGGATCGAATTCACGAAAGTTGCTGGTATTGGCGCTTTTCTCGCTGCACTCACCGCGTCGCCGGTGATCGCGCAGGATATGGATATGGGTGCCTGGGATGGCGACAGCGACGGCGTCCTGAGCCAAGACGAATTTAACGAAGGTTGGGGCACCAACTACGGTGAAGATGAAACGGGATTCAGCACTTGGGATGAGGACGACGACGGCGCTCTCAACGAGGAAGAATACAACAACGGTGTGTTCAATTCCTACGATGATGACGAAAGCGGCGTGATCGAAGAGCCTGAGTTTGGCGATGTCGGCGACGACATGGGCGACGGCGGCTTCTGGGACGTCTGAAGATACCTTATTGCGTAAGGCTTGCTCTGTCAGCCTTACGCTTTTCATCAAAGCCTGTTGATTGCGACGGCCACTCCAAGCGTATCAATCCCGCCGGGACAGCGTTGTCGCTGATAGAAACGGAAGAAGCGGAGTCGACTTCAGTAGATCGCCGATTTTACGGATCAGAACCAACCCTGCGCATTTATCACTGGCTTTCGAGGAGGAACACCATGTTCAACAAGATGCTATCGCGCGGCGTGTCCGCAGCCGCAATTACCGGTGCTTTGGCAATGGGTGTTTCAGCTCAGGACATCGGTGCATGGGACGCGGATGATAATGGTGCCCTGAACGAGACAGAGTTCGCCGATGGACTTGATGACGTCGGGCTCTTCGATCAATGGGACATCAATGTCGATACCACTCTGGACCAAGACGAAGTTTTGCAGGGTGTCTTCCATATGTGCAGGGGAATCGCGTTTGGGTATGTCTCGTCACGTAGAGGTCGAAAATCATCGAAAACTGACCACGAACGCAGCGAGAGAGCCCAAAAGTTCACGCTCCGTTCGCCCTCTTCGCGCTCAAATTTCCAAACGCGATAGCCCTGTCCATATGTGGGATACGTCCGACGATGGCGAGCTCACGGTCAGCGAATGGGATGATGCGGTAGACTTGTGGTTTGGCGAAGCGGACGTGAATCTCGCGGTTGAAAATTGGGACACCGACGGCGATGGTGTCATTTCGCCTTTCGAATTCATGCGTGTGCGGCAGGAAACAAGTTTGCTCAGTCGGATCGGGTTCGATACGCCACGCGACGTTCTTGCACGCGAAGACCTTGGCGGCGGCCTATTTGGCATCGTCGATTCAGACGGTAATGCATCAATCGGCGAAGAAAGCGATGGCTGGCTTGCTGATCTGTTTGAAATGTTGAACCTGGGCACAGAGGTGGCCGTCGACGATGTCGTTGAACCTGCGGGTCTTGATGACACCACCGAATTGGGTGACGCTGACTCGTCCGATCTGATTCAGGATGGTGAAGCCTTTTCGCATCTTCCAATTCCCTGTGGTCCGGAAGGTTCTGCTTGTGATGATATCGTGAAACGATTCTGTGCCGCACTCGATTACGACCCACCGCTTGATTTCCTCGAGGTCGATGGCAGTCTCTATGTCATTCGATGTGCCGATAACTTTTGATGATCTGATCGACGCTAATACTATCGCGCAGGTCACTCTCTATCAAAGGCTATAACATACGATGGCCTTCGATGTATCTTTTATAGGTTGAGTCGACAGGGGCTCAGCTCGTAACTATGGTGGACTTTTTTTCATCTCGCCAATCATTTCGGGTGCAATGGCAGTTCCATTGAGGCTCTCAAAAATATGATCCCAGCGTCCCAATTGCATTACTATTTCGCGGCTTTCTTCGCCGGCACTTGATGTGTTAATTGAATAAATAGTGTATCTGGACTTGTATAAAAGCCCTATTTTCTTAGGCCGTTTTTTTTGGAAAATTCCGGAACAAATTATTATATGTTGTGTTTGTTTATTGCTATAAAAGAGAGGAAACGATATGAAACGGTCGAACTCGAATTTGCGTAATACTGCAATCGCGGCCATCATCGGCCTGCCGTTCACGTCGGGCATTGCATTTGCGCAGGACACTCAGCAGAGTGCCGGACAAACCGATGCCCCAAGTGCGCAATCCGGTGATGCGACGCAGCAGCAGTCGGCATCGTCAACCGCCCAGAACGGATCGGCTGAGCAATCTGATGTCATCGTCGCCACGGTTGGTGGATCGGACATTATGTCATCTGATGTGTTGACGGTCATTGATATGTTGCCGCCGCAACTCAGGACGCAACCGCCGGAAATGCTCGTTCCTATGGCGATGGAGCAATTGATACTACGCCAGCTGATACTTGCAGAAGCTCGGGCTCAGAACCTAGCTGAAGACCCCGAGGTCATTGCTTTGGTTGAAGGTGCCACCCAGGCGGCCGAAGACGATGCCATTGTACAGGTCTGGATGGGCCGCGAGATGGCAAATGCCGTGACGGATGAGGCAGTTCAGCAGGAGTATGATCGTGCCAGCGGTCAAACCGAGCAGGAACTTCCGCCACTTGCGGATGTCCGGCCCCAGATCGAGCAGCATTTGCGGCAGCAGGCGTTGCAGGCAATCCAGACTAATCTCCGGGCAGGTGCCAACATCGTATTCTTCGATGCCACCGGCAACCCGGTTGAGCAACCGCAAGATCAGAACAACTCTGGCGGTTCCGGCGACAGTGCGCAGGACAATGAGCAGAGTGCCGGACAAACCGATGAGCAGAGTGCCGGACAAACCGATGCCCCGAGTGCGCAGTCCAGTGATGCGATGCAGCAGCCGTCGGCATCGTCGACCACCCAGAGCGGATCTGCTGAGCAGCCTGATGTCGTCGTCGCCACGGTTGGTGGATCGGTCATCATGTCATCTGATGTATTGACGGTCATCGATATGTTGCCGCCGCAACTCAAGACACAGCTGCCGGAAATGCTAGTGCCTATGGCCATGGAGCAATTGATCCTGCGCCAGCTGATACTTGCAGAAGCTCAGGCTCAGAACCTGGCTGAGGACCCCGAGGTCATTGCTTTGACTGAGGGTGCCACCCAGGCGGCTGAAGACGATGCCATTGTGCAGGTCTGGATGGGCCGCGAGATGGCAAATGCCGTGACGGATGAGACTGTTCAGCAGGAGTATGATCGTGCCAGCGGTCAGACCGACCAGGAGCTTCCGCCACTGGCAGATGTCCGGCCCCAGATCGAGCAACATTTGCGGCAGCAGGCGTTGCAGGCAATCCGGACCAATCTCCGGGCAGGTGCCGACATCGTGTTCTTCGATGCCACCGGCAACCCGGTTGAGCAATCGCAAGACCAGAGCACCTCTGGCGGTTCCGGCGACAGCGTGCCAACCACGTCCGGCAACGATGCCGCATCTGACAGCGATGCGTCGGGCAATGCTGAATCAGGCAATGCTGAAGAGGATGCCCCGGATTCCTCGAATAACTGATCGCCTAAATTGAGATGCCGGGCCGGGGGCAGCGATGTCTGCCCCCGGCTTTTCAACGCGTTTTGTTCATGGGCATTTTGTAAGGATGATCCGCAAAGAAACCTAGACCAGAATATTGGAGAGCCAGATGAGTGAGCACGATAAATCCGGTCATGGAAGCCCATACC
>NZ_JBMERN010000202.1:0-4427 GCF_049310965.1 Loktanella sp. DJP18
TAGCCGCGTCCAGCGAAAGGCATATTTACCTTCCTTGATGTGCTGCTCGGCGGTGCCTCTCTGATTGTAGAACCTTACCACCCAATCCGGCTCCATGGGCAGGTTGGTGACGATGAAGCCCACACGGGGGAACAACTCGCCCGGATGCCATTCGATCTTGGCGATGACGCGGCGCTCCTCGTCCCAGCTTTGTGCCTGGTAATAGAAGCCTTCGAAGAACCGTTTGACCTTGGTCAGCGAAGGACGCCCGACCGGCCGGGTCAGCCGGTGCGCGATCTTGCTGCGAAGCACGGCATTGGCGGGCAGCCGGATGGCGTAGAAATAGCCTGCCTCTTCGAGCCGCGAATATATCGCGGGGCTGGCATAGGCGGCGTCGGCGCGAAAGAAGCTGCCACCAAGCTTGCGGCCAGCGTAGCGGGCGATCACCGGGTCGAGGACATCCCGCCAACCGTCTGCGCTGTGGACGTTGCCGTGCCGCAGGGCGCAGCGTTCCAGCATTCCGAACTGGTTGAACACAAAGAGCGGATTGTAACAGGTGCAGTCAAAATGCCCGTTCCAGGCTGTGCCTTCCTGATCGCCATGAGTCGGGCTGACCGAGCTGTCCATGTCCAGCACGATATATTTAAGGCCATTGCGATCATGAAACCGGTCGATCCATTGCCCGTTCAGATCGACCAGTGCTTGTCGGTTCTCGGGCAGGGCCAACGTCTCGGTCTCGAACCGCCCCATCTGCGAAGCAGAAGCCGCCTGCGCATAGACGGCACGCCCGCCCACAACCTGGCGCATGACGGGATCGAGGGCCAGGCGATCGGTGTCGTTGACATCCTCGTATCCGGCCAGACGCCCGTAGACTGATTGTCGGAACAGCCCGTCAAGCCGATGGACCGTGTTCTTGCCCCGGCGGCTGTCGCACAGCGCTGCTGACGCGAGGCCCGACAGCCCGAGCGCGTCCTCCAACTCGCGCATCACCAGAAGACCGCCGTCGGAACTGAGCTGCGTGCCACGAAATTCCAGCCGCACCCGGCGGTCAAAACCAAGCCGCCCATCACCCGTTTCGCGTGCACCCTCTGGGTGATCCATAATCCGCCACCTTCAGCAAGATTAACATGCTGAAATATAATACATTACTGGCAATCGGAGGTGCGAAAACGTCAAGTTACTTGGGAAATGCGGGTCCAGTTAGCGCTTCCAAGATCGGCACCCTACATCGTCAGGCTCGGCGTCGGTCCGTTGATTATGACGCTCGCCTGAACGAAAAAAATTGTTCATGATATACTCCGAGTCCTGCGGAAGCCGAATTTGGTGACTTGACGGCTGGGTTTGGAACGATTCAGCTATGCCTATGATCCGCCCTGGCTTTCTTTCCTCAGCAGACCGCCTCGAGCTTGAGGCTTGCGTGCGTCGCCAGCGCGAGGACCACGGTATTGCCCGCCGGGCAAATGCGATCCTGCTGCTCGACGACGGGGAAAGCTGTGCTCGGATCGCAAAGTTTCTTTACTTGGACGACGATACCATCCGCGGCTGGCATAAAACCTTTCTGCAAGATGGTTGGGATGCGCTGGCTTTCGACGGCTGGAAAGGCGGTCAGTCCCGTATGACGCAGGCACAGGAGGTTGCGTTATGCGCTTGGCTGGAAGCCCGCTTTTGTCGCTCGACGGTCGAGATCAGGGCCCATGTTTTAGCTGAGTGTGGTCTGAACTATTCCCATTCCGGCTGCATCAAACTTCTGGCCCGACTGGGCTTTGAATACCGCAAGCCCAAGCCCCTGCCGCGCGTAGCATCCGTCGAAAAACAGGCCGCTTTCATCGCATTTTACGACCGCCTGATGCGTGAGTTACCAGCGGATGAAGCCGTCTACTTTGCCGATGCGGTGCATCCGGAATACCAGACCAAGCCTGCATTCGGCTGGGTAAAGGTTGGATCAAATCCAGCAGTTCTCAGCACGGCAGGGCGCGGTCGTGTGAACATTCATGGAGCTGTGAACCTCGAAACCTTCGATGCACCCTTTGTCGAGCCCACGACCGTTGATGGGGTCAGTGCCGTGCAGCTTCTGACCAAGATCGAAGCGCGCAACCCTGATAAGCGCATCATTCATGTCATCTGGGACAACGCTGCCTACCACAAAGGGTCCGATGTCAGAGCCTTCCTGGCCAGAACAGCTTGCCGTATCCATCTGATCCAGCTGCCGCCTTACTGCCCTCATCTCAATCCGATTGAGCGGCTTTGGGCTGTCTTGCATCAATACGTGACCCACAATCGCTACTACCCAAGTCAGAAGCAGTTCGCCGATGCCATCCTTGCATTCATGCGTGAAACCATCCCGCAGGAATGGAGAAACTTCCGCGACAGGGTCTCAGACAACTTCCGCGTCATAAACCACGAGAACTTTCGGGTTTTGAAGTAGAGGCGGTATAGAAATTAGCCGTAAGAAAATGCCTGCGGGCGCTCTGAACGCTCAACGTTTACCAGTTTCATTTTGGAGATAAACTATGACCAGCCCAAAATCGTCTCACCGCTTAGCGGTATCGGCAATCATGTTAGCTGCATCATCGGGTGCTGCATCTGCTGGCAGTCTTAGTGAACCAACTATGAATCCATCGCCTGCGCCCGTTGAAATGACACAGACGATGCCGGTAACTGACAGTTGGACCGGCGGATACATTGGTGGAAGCATTGGCTACGCAAAACTTCAGGGGTCGTTTAAGGACACCAACCTCTTTCCTTCAGACTTGGACGGCGCAGCCTATGGAGTTTTTGCTGGCTACAACTACGACTTAGGCGCGTTGGTTTTGGGAGGCGAATTGCAGTACGAAGCAACCAATCTAGAAGAAGCCAATGGTGGTCTGAATTTAGACGGTATCGCCCGTCTAAAGGTGCGTTTGGGGTACGATGCAGGCGCGTTCATGCCATTTATCAGCGGCGGCTTAGCTCAGGCCAATGTTTCAGATAGTAGTCTGGCGGGTAACGGGGATGGCGCGTTTGCCGGCCTTGGTGTCGATTACAGGGTTGGTCAAAACTATGTTGTCGGCGCTGAGGTATCCCACAATCGTTTTAACGATTTTCAAGCCGACAACGTCGACTTCAAGGCTACAACCGCGTCTCTGAGGGTATCTTTCGCTTTCTGACAGTAGGATACTTTTCGTTTACGGCAGAATATACCGCCATCGGCAGTTAGAGGTGGCTTGGGCAAACTGAACAGCAGGGATAAGTGGATTTTCCGCGCAACAGCAGAATGATGCTGCAAAAAATGATTTGCTCATCAACAGGTAAACTAAAAAAATGTATTTGACGTGGGAAAAAAGTGATTGATGCCGTCATTACCTGGGTCGATGGCAACGACCCCCTGCACCGGGACAAGCGCCGGCGCTTTCAGGATCCGTCTGCGCATCCGGAGGCGTCCGGTCCACAGCGTTTCATAAGCTCCGGCGAAATCCGGTTTTCCGTTCTGTCCCTGCTGAAGTTCTGTCCCTTCCTTCGCCGCATCCACATCGTGACCGATGACCAGCGTCCTTTCGTGTCTGGTGCCTTGCGCGATGACAACCGAATCAGGATCGTGGATCACAAAGGGATCTACGCCGACCACATGGACCTGCTTCCGGTCTTCTCGTCACGTTCGATCGAAACGATGATCCATCGCATTCCCGACCTAACCGAGCGTTTCATATATCTGAACGACGACATCTTCATCGGCAGACCCATGCGGCCGATGGACTTCTTCGAGGATGATATGCCTGTCCTGCAGGGACAGCTGAAAAGACTGCCCAATCCTATTCTGCGGTGCCTGAAATCTGCGCTGGGGCAAAGCCGACCCGGCTACAAGGCGGCGCAGCAGGCCGCGGCGGGGGCTGTGGGTCGGCGCGACAGCTATCTGCTGGTAGAACATCAGCCGCATCCCATGCGACGGTCGACCCTGGCGCGCTTCTATGACGGCAGCCCTGCCGCGCTGCGGGCGCAGGCGGGGCACCGGTTTCGGTCGGACGCACAGATCTCGCCGATCAGCCTGACCCATCATCTGGAGATGGCGACAGGTGCCCGCATCCTGCCCCCGGTCGATGTCGGATACATCAAGCCTGGCCACCCGGCTGGGACCGCCCTGGCCGGCACGATGGAGGACCTGAACAGCGACGCGTTTGCGTCGTTCTGTGTGCAGAGCCTGGAGGCGATGACGCCCGACGACAGGGTCACGATCCTGTCCGGGCTGGAACAGCGCTACGGTTGAAACGCGTCGATCCCTCAGCTGTCCGTCGCGCCAGGATGGGACGTCCGGTTTACTCTTTGACTCCGGATGGCTAACGCGTGACATGGGACTTTTCAGGACACTGAAATCGAGGCTGCGGACCCGTAGGGCGCTGAAGGAAGCCGTGGCGCGCCATGTCACGCCACGCCCGCACGGCCTTGAGGCACCGCTGGTAGTATCCTTGACAAGG
>NZ_JBMERN010000203.1:0-4382 GCF_049310965.1 Loktanella sp. DJP18
TTCATTGAACCATACCAATGATTGCCACTCCACTGGACCCCTTGAGACCAAGAGTGTCTCAGTGGTGACCATAATTGAGTTGATAGTAGGTGAATAGCCAAAGGCACCCTCCACGTCGCCCCAGCATAAAGGCGTTAGATTGTCCATTTGGGTTGCTATCGTGAATATGTGTCCCCAAGAATAAAGCGAAGAGTTCAACCTGTCCGTTGCATGTCCTGTATCCGAATTTACACCAGCTTGACGGACGCTACCCATTCGCTGTGGACCCGGTTCAAGTCAGTTGCAGCTTCATGTGCTGCCTGGGGCAGATCGCAAGACCATGTTTTCCCGAAGCGCTTCCCATTGCGATGAGCGGGACTTCGGCATTCCAAGCGACGTCGAACTAACTCCCGAAAATTCCGCCACAGCCAGTCTTTCCTACGGACGGTTTTTATTTGGTCATGGGTCATGTAGGGGACCGATATCGCGACTGGCTGCAGACGGTTCACACGCAGGAAATTGCGAACAGCCAGTCAACAGAAGGTCACCGAAGGGGAGACACGACGTGAATGGCATCGCGACACACAAGACGGAAGCAGATCGGATCTCAGAGCTTCTGGGACTGCCGGACAGCATCAACGACATGACGTCACTCCGATCGGCGGTTGCGCAGGGACTGCCAGCCTCCTCGGTCGAAAACATCCTGAGTGTCATGCATGGCGAACCGAAGGTGAACCTGATTGCCGAGCGAGCCTTTCGCAGGGCCAAGGCAGAGAAGCTGCCGTTGAGCGCAGCCAAAAGCCAGACGATTTACGATCTGGCCGCGCCTATGTCGTCGCGGACGCGTTTTACGGTGGGGAAGGTATCCTCATCATGCGCTTTCTGGAGAAGCCGAACCCCGATCTTGGGGGGACGACGCCATTAGCGATGGCGATCACCAGTCCGGCTGGGGCGGATGCCGTGATCGATCTGCTCAAGACTTAGCGGCTCACCTGCGGCCGAAAAGATGGGTTGCAGGACGAAGGCCCTGCAAGGAGACTTCGCGACCGGCAGCCACGTCGATCTGCCGGTCGCGTTGCGCCATGGGAGCGACAATCGGTCTTTCTGATGCCTCCGCCCTTTTTTCAGCGGCTGCGGCGCGCACCGTCAGAGCCACTGGATTGTCGAGACGGCACCAATGCGCGGACGAGTTTCCGCATGTCCAACGTGCCGACTGATTTGCCTTCCCGAAGGACACGGTAGCTCAAATCGGTATTACCTTCCGACCTGGCGATCACGGATTCCAGTGTGTCGTTGAAGTCGATCTCGCCCGCACATTCGGTGGCGCGATCCGGTGTCGTCTCCATGACGGACCCGACCCGAAGCACGCGGGCGCGGTTGATATCGGCGACGAAGTCTTCGATGTAGGGCGCGGCGGGATGCAAGAGGATATGCTGCGGTTCGCCTTGCTGGATGACGGAGCCGTCTTTGAGGATCACAAGATGATCCGCGAGTTTCAGCGCCTCGTCCAGATCATGGGTAATGAAGACCACAGTCTTCTCCAACTCGGCTTGCAACTCGTTCAGAAGATCCTGCATGTCGGTTCGGATCAGCGGGTCGAGGGCCGAGAAGGCCTCGTCCATCAGCATGATGTCGGAATTGCTGGTCAGCGCCCGGGCGATGCCGACCCGCTGCTGCATCCCGCCCGAGAGCTGGTGCGGATACTGGTCGCCCTGACCTTCGAGACCTACACGGTCGAGCCAGCGGCGCGCGTTGTCGGCGAATTTGCGTTCGTTCTGACCCGCGATCGCAGGCGCGAGGCCGGCATTCTGCAGTACGGTCCGGTGCGGCAACAGCGCGAACTTCTGAAACACCATCGACATGCGATGCTGTCGCATCTGCCGCAACTGCGCGTCGGTGTAGCCCAGGATGTTGTCATCATCGACCCAGACCTCACCCGCCGTGGGTTCAATCAGCCGGTTCAGGTGCCGGATCAGCGTCGACTTGCCGGACCCGGAAAGCCCCATGATGACGGTGGTCTTGCCTGTCGGCATATCGACGTTGATGTCGTTGAGGCCAAGGACGTGATTGTGCTTTTCCAACAATTCGGCTTTGCCCATACCGTCTCTGACCAACTGCAACGCGGGTTTGGGATCATCACCGAAAACCTTGTAGAGTTTCCGGATCGAGATCTTGATGCTTGTTTCGTTCATACCCATTACCCCTTAGCGCGACTGGCTGACGTTGATGCGGGCCAAGGCCGCCTTGGTGACGCGGTCAAGAATGATCGCCAGCAGCACGATCCCGAGGCCCGAGAGCAGGCCGACGCCCAGTTCAAGCGACCGGATGCCGCGCAGCACCAGCACGCCCAGACCAGGGGCCGAGACCAGCGATGCGATGACGACCATCGCAAGGCTCATCATGATGGTCTGGTTCACACCGGCCATGATGTTCGGCAAGGCCAGCGGGATCTGCACGTTGAACAGCTTCTGCCGCTTGGTCATGCCGAAGGCGTCCGCCGCCTCGGTCACGTCGGGATCGACCAGACGGATACCAAGATCGGTCAGGCGCACAACGGGCACGATCGCGTAAAGGATGATCGCGATACCGTAGAGCTTCGGCTCGGTCACCGAAAACAGGAAGATCAGCGGGATCAGGTAGACGAAGGGTGGCAGGGTCTGCAGCATGTCGAGGACCGGTATCATCGCGCGCTGCACCCGGTCGCTGCGCGACATGGCGATTCCGATCGGCACGCCCAGCACCACGCAGGTCAAGGCACAGACGAAGATGATCGCCAGAGTCTGCATCGTGTAGATATAGTAATCGACGAAACCGAGGAAGCCGAAGCAGAGCGCGACCAGGCCCACCAGTTTCCACTGCCGGCTGACGACGTAGGAAATCAGCATCAGCAGCGGGATCATGATGAACCACGGCACCGCCTGCGCGACCCACAACGCCTCGTTCAGCGCCCAGCTGAGCGGTTGGGTCAGTGGATCGACCACGATCTTGAGGCCGTTCTTGATCGACAGAAAGCCTTCCTCGAGGCCGCTGGTCAGCGCCCGAGACTGCGGAAAGGATGTGCAGGCCTCGTGCATCGCATCCATCGAGGGGAATGGCGTCTCCCACGGCGACACGACGGCGTCGCTGCCGGATGTCTGCACCAGCAATTGCGCCATCGACGTCATGCCGCCGCTGTCGTCTCCACTGGCACCACACCAATTGCGCAGGCCCAGCCTGTCGAACACGAAATCATAAGTCGCCATACATACCTCATCCGGGCCTGCAGCGCCCCAAGTTATCTCTTTTTCAATAGGAAAAGAGCCGGATCCGATGAACCCGGCTCTCTTCTGTGTCATGCACTGGGACGCTTTACCCCGCGCCCCCGGGATGGCGCCGCAGCGCCAGCCGGATCAGCCTATTGCAGCAGGGCTGTCAGCTTTTCGCGGGCTGAATCGTTGATCCAGCTGCTCCATGCGTCGGGATTGTTCTTCAGGAAATACACCGCTGCTTCCTGGTTGGACGCGTTGTTGTCTTCCTTCCAGGCCAGAAGCTGGCTCATGACCTCGGTCTTGAAGGTGACCTTGCCCATCATCTCGGACACGTCCGGATGACTGTCCATGAAGTCCTGTGTCACGATCGTCAGCACGGGTGCCGACGGAAAGGCCGACGGCGTGGGATCAGGTGCATCGGCGTTCTGCATCGCCTTGAAGGCGGCCTCGTCGTATTCGCCAAGATCGATGCTGGTCATGTCGAACATGCCCAGCGGCGTCGTCGGCCCCCAATAGTAACCGAACCAGGGCTTCTCGTCGCCATAGGCCGAAGCCATCGACGTGGCGAGGGTCTCGCCAGAGCCGTGGTTGAAGATTTCAATGCCCTTTTCATCCAGCCCGAAGGCTCGGATCAGGTTGTCGTTCACGATGCGGCAACCCCAGCCGTCAGGGCAATTGTTGAACATGCCGCCGACCAGTTCAGGGTTGGCCATGATGCCGTCGATCGTCGCAAGTTCGGGATGCGCTTCGACCAGATAGGTCGGCAGGTACCATCCCTCGACGCCGCCCGGATCCAGCACGCTGCCCAGCTCGACGATCTTCCCGTCGGCCTTCAGCTTGGTGTAGGCGTCGCCGGCAGAGTTGGTCCAAAGCTCTGTCACGATGTCGGGTTCGTTGTTTTCAGACAGCGATGTCATGGCCGGCGTGGTGTCGGACGGCACAGCCGTCACGTTGCAGCCATAGCCCTGCTCCATCAGGAACTTCGACACCTGCGTCACGATGGCCGCGGAGTCCCAGTTCATCTGGGTAATGGTGACATCACCGCACTGGTCCTGCGCCAGGACTGCCGTGGGGGCGGCCAATGCTGTCAGTGCAGCGCCGAGAATATAGCGATTCATAAAGTATCTGTAACTGCCCAGCATGTTGTGTTGAGGA
>NZ_JBMERN010000204.1:0-4372 GCF_049310965.1 Loktanella sp. DJP18
CACTTGTTGCGCCTTCTCAGCCCGCTCTCTTTGCAGCTGTGCCTCGGCCTTCGCCCGCTCACGGGCTGCCAAGGCTTCGCGCCGCCTGCGCCGAGCCGGCGGCCAAATACCTCTAATGATTTTGATGATGATAAGCATGTCCACCTCCTTTTTTTTGGGACTTGGAGGAAATGGGTCCATTTGGCGCGCTTCGTGCGCATGCACTGTTCGACACCAAGCCAAACATGCGTCACCTCAAATATTGCGCTGGTGAGAGACGATGAGATTTGCCTTCGCAGATGGCGCAGGCCACGATCGCAGAGCAGCGCACCTGCTTTGCACTTTTTGAGGATTACGATGAAAAGAATATTTCTTTCGGTGATGCCTTTGGCACTGGGTTTGTCTGGTTGTGTTGAGCCGCAACAGACGAGTGTGACCGGCCCTTCCGGGCAAACCATGCTCGTTGCCAAATGCAGTCAATCACCCAATGCCTGCTATCAAAAAGCGTCAGATACTTGCTCGGGGCCGTATCAGGTGCTCGATAGCTATAGCAAAGCAGGTGGACTACTCGCCGATGTCCTGCCTGGTCCCGTAACTTGGTATTACATGACATACCAATGTGGGCAGACAGACGGTCAAACGCCAGCCTTCCCCTTTAGAGGGCAACAATATGCCCCAGCTCCTGTCATCCGCACGCCAGCCCCAGCTCTTCGCCAACCGACAACAACGACATGCAACCGCTTTGGAAGCTCTGTGACCTGCAACTCTTACTGAGGATTATTGCCCGAAAGGACTGAGAGAATGATATTCAACAGACGGAAGAAGTGGAACGGGCAGGTCGCTTCTTTATTACCGACCTTTGACCTTACAATCGAGATTGTTGGACCCATGGCTGCGCTCGAAGCGCTCGATATGGTGTATCCAAAAGGATTTAGCCCTCAAGAAGGTGCCTTATATCTTGCATACCTCACTTATTCGACTTTCATAAAAGAAGGCGATGCAAGGGCAGATAACCTCAAAAATCGCATTGGGTTTGCAGAAGAGGATTGGATCGCCGCAGGACGTGTTAACCCCAAAATTGTCTCGACATGGCGAGAGAAAGCCAAAATCTGGGAATCCGCCCTTCGCTGAGAGCGAATACCTACGCTGGTGATTTATCTACTGTGATAACCAACCAAACGCTTCAACAGCCGACCGCGAAGCCCCCCGCCCTCAATGAGATTGAGGACTCGGCGACCTATCTGGGTTGCCGCATCGTCTGGCTGTTCGATTGACCTGCCAAGGTTGCAAAGATCGCTGACGGATAGCTCCCCCGCGACCATCAACCTACCCACTTCCCGGAGGGCTGACCGTGCCTCATCATCAGGTGGCGCCAACAAAGAGACCTGTTTACGCGCCGATCCCCCTTCTCCTTTCTCAGCTCTTTCCCGACTACGCTGCGCACGTAGAGCATTTCTACTCGCTTTTGTGCGGACCCAAGTCTGAACAGGGACGAGACCGCCTGAACGTAGTTCGTCATCATTCAGAACCACATCAGGATCAGCGACTGAGGTTCCCGCACTGGCGGCGTCTTCAATGAAGATGTGCGTTTTGTCAGGCATAATTGCGTCCCATGTAACGTTGCATGCAATGAAAATGCTGTCAGATGTAGCTCAGGAAAGCAAAAACTGAAAATATCCAGGGCGTAGCCCATTCTTGTTCTAATGTTCTTATAGTTCAGGGCTGAATTTCTATTCAAATACAGATACTTACCTTGCTTTAAGTGACAAATCGGGCCGCTACGGTGACAAATCGGGCCGCTACGGTGACAAATCGGGCTGAAACTGCGCATTGACGGGTGACTTATTGGCGTCTTTAAGTGTCACTTATGGGAAAGACGACGCAAGTAGCCGCAGACCGGGCCTATGACCAGGCCAAGACTGTAATGCCAACGGAGTTGGCACGGGGTGTCTACATGCAGAACGCGCCCAGCCTACGCGCTTTGAAGCTCATGCACCTGATGATTGCCACCGCTGGTGGACGTATGGCCGAAGATGTGCGCCATGAAATCCGCCTCTCGGACATTCGTCGGATTGAAGGCATGAATCATCACGACAAAGACAGCCTCAGGACACCACTCGAGGAGTTGAAGGCCGCAGTTCTAACTTACGATGAACCAGAAAAAATGCGCTACACCATCGGCGGTTTGGTGGATCACGCGGTGGTAGACTACCGCCAAGAGGCCAAGGGCGACGTGCTGGTATGGTGGTATTTTGGCCGGATGTTCCGGGAGATGGCCGAAAAGTCAAACCACTGGACGATCCTTGATCGCCAAACTGTATTCCACCTTGGCAGCAAGTATTCTGTTTTGCTTTTCCAACATGTCGCCAGCCTGACTGGTCTTGAGCACGTCCAGTCAAAGACCTTCACTGTTGCCGAACTTAGAGGCGTGCTCGGCGTGCCAGAGGGTAAGCTCGTGCGCTTCGCAGACCTAAACCGAAGAGCGCTCCAATCAGCTATCGAAGAGATCAATCAGCTTTCGCGCCTGATGTTGACAGCCACTCCAAAAAAAATCGGGCGCACCGTCACAAGCGTGACCATCGCGTGGAAGACGAATACTGATCCCGCCGAAATGAAGCGCGAGCTAAATCGCCCGAAGATCGGCCGAAAGATGAGGCGAGATAACTCAACCGAAACCATCGCACCTGCGTTTCCGGCCGCAGGAGGCATCACCTACGCTCAGAGCTGGCAGAAAATCAAACGAGATGCCGGTTGCAACAAAGATGACCAGTTGATCGCATCCGACTTTCGCCGGTTCTGCGCGAGCAAGCAGATCGCTCTTGATGCAAGAAACATCGAGACCGTATTCGCCAGTTACTGCCGGAAGGTAGGAAAGGTGTGATGAAGCCTCCCCCGGCGATTGAGGGGGCGCACTTGGAAGCTTAACGGTTCCCGTTAAGCGTGCGCCCTGCCGGGGGCTACGCGAACTGTGTTCGCGGGGACTACTTCCTGTTCGGAGGTGTCCCATGATGACTTATGCTGCGACGATCAATATCCGCCACATCTCGACCAGCGCGAAATCGCGGGGCGGATTGTCCATCAATGCCGCTAAAAAGGCTGCATTCGACAATCTCACCTACATCTGCCGCACTGATGCAGCCGCCGACTTTGATATCATCGGGCACTGCCAGGGCGAGACCCTGATCGCAGAAGATGCGACCGATAGAGCCGCAATGCGGGAAATGTCCCGGTGGGCTATCGATGCCCGCGCTGAGCGGCACACGGAGGCGAATGGGATCAGGCTTGCGGATAAACTTATCGTCTCACTACCCCGCGATGCCACCTGGGAACATCATCGCGAAATGGTTGCAGCAATCATTTCGGACTTAGGGCGGGACAGTGACGCTTGGCTGGTCGCGGCGATCCATCGTGACCGGAAGGGCAACCCTCATGCTCACATCCTGGCCATTGATGGGCTTGAAACCCATGAGGCCGCTAAAGCCCGCCGACCGGACGCCCAGCGGGTTCGCCGCCGAGACATGCTGCGCCTCAACGAAGGGGGCAACCGACAGTCGCTGCGAGTGCGGATAGCGGCTCAGATCAACGCCATTTCCCTGCGCGAAGGCTACCGCGTGGCGGAGGTGCGGAGTTTGGCCGAACAAGGCATAGAGCGCATCGCTCAGGCTCACATCGGGCCGCGCGGGAGCGCCCGCAGGACCAGGCGAGAGGTTGATGCTTGGATCGGCCAAGACCCCGAGATCACCGCCGCGGGATGGGACTGGCTCGACGGCCAGGAAGCACAGCAGCCCCCCACCCGCAGCGGCTCCTCGCTATTTGCCTTGCCTGCTACCGTGCACGAAGCAGAGCAGCCAGACGAGGCGCGTAGCGATAAGGCCCGATGATATTCCTACCGATATGGAATATCGGCCAAGGCAGGTGGCATGCTGTGCTTCTTCTTGCTCCAACGAGGGTCCGCAGATCGCATGAGGAGGGCACGGATGCTCACAACAACCAAGATTCTGCTGCGCCGGTTCTCGGATGACAGGCGAGCTATCCCCTCACCAACCATCGTTGCGTATCGATTAAGTGACATGTGATCATCGAGGTCGAAACGGCTCTGGCGAACTTTGTCGGCACCACACCTCTGACTTAATGGATCATCGAAACTCTTCAGGGCGGCGAGAGCTGTCTGATCGAGCCTTTTCATGATCTTCTCAATGTCCTCATCCGACATTTGGTCAGCGACTATGATCTGAGGTTCGCGCTTTGCCGCGCGTGCCAAATCAAGACGCTTCTGCACCTCCTCAGAGAGTTCTGAGAGCTTCAACGGCCCGCGATAACGGCATTCACAGACGCCATTGAGATCCACGTTTTTTACATGCGCATCGTAGGCACCCTGAACTCTGTCAGCGGC
>NZ_JBMERN010000205.1:0-4299 GCF_049310965.1 Loktanella sp. DJP18
CATCATCTAAATGCCTTGCAGATGGTAGAAGAGGGGCTGACGTACGAGGAGAGTTGTGATCGGCTTGGTCTGTCGCGCACGGCCTTTCGTGGCCGCTTGGCAATGGCCAGACGCGAGTTGGGAGCAAAGAGCAACCAGGATGCCGTGCGTATTGCTGTCGAACGGGGTCTTTTGACGTCAACAACCTACACCGGTGTGACAAAGGGCCTCCCGCAGGAAGGTTAAGATTCCTGACAGTCCCTTCTTTGTGCTGCAAATGATACCAAGTTCGTTCCATGTAGATCATTGGAATGAAGACGGGTCGTTGATATGGAAGTTCGGACAATCACGTTTCAGACATTGGGCCGCGATGGAGCTTTGTTCGGCGAACTCCTGCGCACTCGCAAACGAACCTTCATCGATGAAATGGGGTGGGCTCTCCCAACGGCGTTGGGAATGGAGTTTGATCAATATGATAACCCTTTCAGCTCCTGGGTCGTCGTCCATTGCGGGGATGACATCTATGGTGGCGTGCGTCTGACCCCGACAACAGCAGATGTCATGGGCTCCAGTTACATGATCCGTGATGCGCAGCGCGGGGTGCTACCTGGCATGCCCTCCGACTTGCTCGAGGACGTTGCACCAGTGTCTGCTGGTGTTTGGGAGGCATCCCGCGTATTTATCAAAGGCGACAGGGCTGCTGGCATCGATCGTCGCGTCGTGAGGGATATGCTTTTGCGTGAAATGCTCAAGACGTCTTACGATGGTGGTGCCGAGCGGCTTGTATGCATCCTGCCATCCTGGTGGCCACGCCTGACAAGATCAGGCCTCACTGTGCGAGCTATCGGTCCCAAAATTGACATCGGCGGGATGCACCAGGCAGTTGAAATCGATGTTCTTGCAAGTCCATTGAGATCTGATCGAGGACCTTCATTTTCGATCGCTCAACGATGATCATGATCGACGCTGCGTGAGCGTATTTCGCCATCAGAAGCGACGTGGCGTTGCGTTACCGGTGATATCCTTCCAGACCTCATCGGCGCGCCTCTCGAATGTTGGTGTGTGACGCGCGTCGCTCTGGTAAAATCGACCTGACGCTATGCCCGGAGCATCATCCTGATCGACCCACCCGCGCGGATCATCGTGTGGGAATTGATATCCGACGTGTCCGAGCTTTTCGGCACCTTTGTAGTGCGCGTCCCGCAGGTGAAGAGGCACGTGTGCAGGCGCTTCCTTTGCGACAGCCTCAAGTGCGAGGGAGATTCCGCGGCATGCAGACCCTGACTTTGGCGATCTGGCGACGTGAAGAGCCGCGTGAGCGAGGATGATGCGCGCTTCAGGGTAGCCAATCATCTCGACGGCCTGTGCCGCTGCGACAGCGGTCTGCAAGGCCGAGTTGTCCGCAAGGCCTACGTCTTCAGAGGCATGGATCATGATGCGCCGCGCTATAAATCGCGGATCTTCACCGGCATGGATCATGCGGGCGAGCCAGTAGAGCGTTGCGTCCGGATCGGAGCCCCGCATCGACTTCACGAAAGCAGATGTGACGTCGTAATGCATATCGCCTTGTCTGTCGTAATTTACGGCAGCAGCCTGGTAGGCGTCCTCCAGCATGGCTTCCGTGATTGCGACGGGGCCGTCTGCCATGTGACCGACAGCCAGGCTTTCCAGCGTTGTAAGCGCTTGCCGCGCGTCTCCTCCTGACCGTCCTGCAACAAGGCGAAGTTGCTCTTGTGTCATGGTCACTTCGATGCCGGACGCACGCAGGTGATTCATGCCACGCACGAGGACCGTTTCCATATCTTCGATCGTCAGTGGCTCGAGCTTCAGGATTGTTGAGCGTGAGATCAGAGCTTTAGGGAGGGCGTGGTATGGGTTTTGCGTTGTGGCACCGATGAAATCCGCGACGCCATCCTCACAAATTGCCAGCAGATCGTCAGCTTGTGTCGCACTGAAGCGATGCACTTCATCGACGAAGATCAGGACAGGGAGAATGCGTGCTTCATCTGCGATCGCCCTGATATCTTTCACGCCTGCGCGCGTCGCATGAAGAGGCCGGAACGCCTTTCCCAACATGTTGCCCACAGCGCGTGCGATGGATGTTTTTCCAACACCGGGCGGTCCGTAAAGCACAACGCTGCCCAGATGTCCGGCCGCAATGCGTCGACGCAGCACCGATCCCGCAGCAATGAGGTGAGGCTGGCCTATAATATCGTCAAGTGTCTTGGGCCGAAGGACGGCAGCCAGAGGCTGGCTTCTTGATTGGGCTACGATATCGAAGAGATCAGACATTTGTTTCTCACGGTTCTGATGATCAGTGCGCTCTCGCGCCGGGATGCTTTTGAATTTGGGGTCATTGTTGGGTCCGATTCAGGCTTGCGATCTTTGGTGTTCGGCGCGCCTGCTGTGTGGCACGCCAGACAACGAGAGTTCGTCGTGTCCAAATTTCCGCCCGGTATGAAGGAGTGCAATATTGAGGATGGAGAGTCGAATATATGGAGACGTTGCATGTTAACAGAATTCTTGGCGCAAGGTGCCACCGCTCTCAATCTCATGCTGTCCGTATTCTTGTACCCCTTCAGCCAAATCCCGTTCACCGATCCCCAGTTTGAAAACAAACATGTTCTCGTTGGGGAAGGCATTGACCGGATGACACTTCCAGTTGGCGTTCATGATGCGGGCTCCGACGCACCAACTGTCCTGTTTTTTATGGGTAACGGTGGGACGCGACAAGCTTTTGTGCGCATGATGCAGCCCTACATTGATGCGAATATGAGTGTTGTAATCATGCCCTACCGCGGCGGGGAAGGAATCGGCAGTTATCCATCTGAAAGTCTTCTGAAGGCCGACGCGCTGGTCACGTTCGATGCTTTGGATGAAATCCTTGGTCATTCGTCCCCCTCGGTTCATGTCCATGGATTTTCTTTGGGCACTGGGATCGCATTGAATATCGCAGCCGTGCGCGACGTGGACAGCGTTATTCTCGTGTCTCCTTATGCCAAGATCTGCGAGGTTGTTGAGAAGTCGGCTTTGATACCAGTCTGCGCCATAGATGGTCTCGACAAATGGGAAAGTATCAAGCTCGCACCCCTGGTTGATGAGCCCGTATTCATAGCCCACGGCATGAAGGATACCACGATTCATGTCAGTCACGGGAAGCGTCTTGCCGTAGCACTCAGCGACGCAGGGGCGCCGGTCCTGCTTCATTTCTATTCAAAGGCACACCACAACGATATCGATGTGACGTCTGGTGTTTCGTCGGACGTGGTCGCATGGATCAACGGCGGATACAGCGATTTGCGCAAGCGAAACAGTCGGTGAGCATGAGGGTTTCGGCTCATCACTGCTGGAAATGGAGGGCTCGCGTGGAATGATGGTTGTTCATGATGTGTCAAGCTTCGACATGAATTTCCAAGCTTTAATCCTGCTTAATTCGTAATTCCAAAAGCTTGGTTGTTTTGCAACGGGTCAAACGCTCATGAGTGGCTCGATGACAACATCACCTTCTAAGTTCAAACTATTTTCGCAAGAAATCCAATCATGACAATAGAGATCAATGCGGGAACAATCGGGGTGAGCACCAAGATTGCTGAGTTCAGGACAGGGATGTTCTGGCCCCTCAGAATTTTTTGCAGCCTGAACCGCGACAAGAATGGCAAGTCAATACTCAGGTCTGCATCACCATAGGCGTAGCGTACCCTACAACGTGAAAATATCGAGAATGTGCCACCCAGAAATGGTGACATTTCTACGCCGGTGATATTGCGCCACAGAAAAAGTTTTTCGTCTCCACCAGAGACGAATCTCAGCCCATCAGTCTTCGACTGAAAGGGAGGGGCGTAGCGCCAGGATGAAGAATAGAAATGAAACGAGAGCGCCAAGTAAAATTGGTGTGTAGGCCAGTCTGATATTCTGTTCAAAAATCGTGATAAATCGATAGTCGACGAACCTCATCACATCGGTTCGCTCGAAGAAGTATCTGAAAGTAGCGTCCCCGAGCAGTGCCCCGGGAACAACGAAGATGGGCATCATGGCCCACTGTGTCCCGACCAAAGTCATAGGCTCAGTCGTGGGCATCTGAACAGCAAATGCGGCCGTTTGATCCGCATCGCTTTGTGTCATGATCGGTGCGCCGGCACGCACCATTTTTCGACCGGAGAATCGCAGGGCCATGAACTCTATATAGGTGCAGTTGCAAACATCTGTTTGGCGATAAAAATCGTCCAGCTTTGCGATAAATAGCGATCTTGCCGACGACCATATCATGTTTTGGTGATGTTGATCACCCGTCCAAAATCCGCAAACCCCTGACTTCAGCCT
>NZ_JBMERN010000206.1:0-4244 GCF_049310965.1 Loktanella sp. DJP18
GGCCCTTCTGATTATCTATTTCCCGGTTACCTCCGCCTTCTTCGATGCCCTTATGCGGACGCCGCCCCCCTGGCTGGAGCTTGCGCGTGTCATGAATGCCACGCCTGGCCGCGTCCTTTGGCGTCTGCGCGTGCCAGCCGCAATGCCCGGCTTCGCTTCGGGCTTACGGCTTGCCGCGGTCTATGCCCCGATCGGTGCAATCATCGGCGAATGGGTCGGAGCGTCCCGCGGCCTCGGCTACCTGATGTTGCTGGCGAACGGTCGCGCGAAGATCGATCTGATGTTTGCCGCGCTGATCGTTCTGGCCGTCCTAACGCTGGCGCTTCACGCTGTCGTAGACGCGGCTTGCCGGCGCTTATGGGATGGATGACAGTCGCTCCCTCATTGCCCCGTAGATCGAGAATGTTTTTCCGCATCAAGCGGTAGGGGCAGCAGTTGTGCGGTTTGTGGAAGACGCCAATCGCCGCAGGTGGCCGTTCGTGACGGTTCGACATGCCGCGCGTATAGCTGCAGCGCGACCTTTGCTGCCCTTATCACGAACAGCGGCTATTGGCCGATCGGAACAGGCAGGACTTGCTGCTCGTCCGCGATGCCACATCACAGCATCCGTAGAAGTGGGCTCTTTCCGATCATTCGCTGCTGCAGCGCGACATCCTGCGCAGTGCCGCTACCATGGTCGCGGGCGTCATGCCGCCCAGTCAACTACTGCGAAAGTTTGCAGCCTATCCCCGCCAGCATGAGCTGGCCGAAGCCCTCAAAGAAATCGGACGCGTTGAACGGACGCTGTTCATCATCGACTGGCTACTAGACGCCGACATGCAGCGCCGCGCTCAGATCGGTCTGAACAAAGGCGAAGCACACCACGCCCTGAAAAACGCCCTCCGCATCGGTCGCCAAGGTGAAATCCGCGACCGCACCGCCGAAGGTCAGCACTTCCGCATGGCAGGCCTCAACCTCCTCGCCGCCATCGTCATCCACTGGAACAGCAAACACCTTGGTCAAGCTGTCGCCGCACGAAAACGCGACGGATTGGATTGCTCACCAATGCTACTGGCACATACCTCACCCCTCGGATGGGCACATATCCTCCTCACGGGCGAATACAGGTGGCCAAAACAGTAAACCAAGGGGCTTAAGGTACGATCCTGCACTCTCCGGTATCAGACCCCAAGTTGTTTTACGTCGCCGTTTCAACCAGCTGGGTTTTGATGACCGCCACGCTTTCAAGCGTCCAGTGCACCGGACACTTGTCGGCGATGCGCAGCAACGAAGCCCGTTGTTCGTCGGACAAATCGCCCTCCAGACGAATCTTTCGCGAGAACACGTCAACTTTGGGCGTACCATCTTCGCAGGCTTCACAGTCGGCGAGATGTTCGCGATCATGAGTGACGTCGACTTCTGTATGGGCGAGGGGGATATCCTTTCTGCGCGCGTAAAGCCGCATCGTCATTGCGGTACATGCGCCAAGTGCCGCAGCAAGATACTCGTAAGGCGTCGGCCCCTGATCCGTACCGCCGACCCTGGTCGGTTCGTCGGCAATCAAATGATGTCTGCCAGCGACGCAGACGCCTTGCCGCAATCCTTCAGCATCATACTCAGATACGCGTATGACTCCCGTCGGCGGTACGGCCTCGGGTCTCACGTCGCGGGAGGCAAGATACCGGGACGACCAGGTCGCGATGATGTCAGCCGTGTATACTGCGTCTTCCTCCTGCGTGATCAGATGATCGGCGGTGTCGAGCGATACGAAGCTTTTCGGGTGCCGTGCTGCGGTAAATATCTCGCTTGCATTATCGATCCCTACCGTGGCGTCACGTGGCGCGTGCATCACCAGCAATGCGGCCCCCAGATGCCGCAGTGCTTCGATGAGGGACGCCGCACCGATGTCGTCGATGAACGATTTCCTGATGGTAAAGTCGCGTCCGGCGAGGCTGACCGTGGCTGACCCATTTTCCCGGATTTCGTCCAGTTTTTCACCAAAATTGTTCGACACATGCCCCGGTGCAAACGGCGCACCGATCGTGACGACGGCCCGCAAGCCGGGTACATCCGGTGCGGCCTTTATGACCGCGGCCCCGCCGAGGGAATGACCGATCAGCAAGGTGGGAGGCATGTCCCTCGCGGTCAAATAAGATGCCGCTCGCAGAAGGTCCTCCACGTTCGATGAGAAGTGGGTATTGGCAAATTCGCCTTCGGAATGACCCAAGCCAGTAAAGTCGAAGCGCAGGACTGCGACGCCCTGTGCTGCGAGTCGGCTGGCGATGCGGCGTGCGGCCGGAATATCTTTCGAGCAGGTAAAGCAGTGGGCAAAAATAGCCGTCGCGCGGACCTGTCCGTCTGGCATGTCCAGACGCGCTGCAAGCATGCCGCCTGAATGTCCTTCGAATGTGACGCGCTCAGTCTTCATGTTGGTTACCTGTCTGGTAGGGTGCCGTGGACTGCCTGCATTTGTAAAATAGCCTGGTCCGGCTTCGGATACGTCAGCTGCGGTGTTCGGGATTCTCGTAATCAAACCGGCACCCGGCTTTCCACGCGTTGCGGCCGTTGCCGTGGTTCGGCAAACCACCTGCGTCTTTCAGCATCCGCGCCATGTGCATCAGGTTCCAGGTCATGATCGTGGCATTGCGTTGTGTGAAGTCATTGTCGAACCCTGCAGGGCCGCCTTCGATTGCGTCACCGTAGGACGGGCCCGGTCCGGCTTCTCCGATCCAGCCACAGTCGGCCTGCGGCGGGATCGTATAGCCCAGATGACCAAGCGAATACAGGATCGACATCGCGCAATGCTTGATCCCGTCCTCGTTGCCGGTGATGACCGCACCGCCCGTCTTGCCGTAGAAAACACTTTGGCCCTTGTTATTGAGCATGCTCGACATGCCGTAAAGCCGTTCGATCAGAACCCGGCAAAGCGAGCTTTCGACGCCCAGCCAGATCGGTGTCCCGATAATCAGGATATCGGCGGCGGCAACCTTGTCCCACAATGCGGGCCAGTCGTCGCGATCCCAACCGTGATCCGTCATGTCAGGATAGACGCCGTAGGGAATGTGATGGGACGCGGCATGGATCGTCTCGACCGTGACCCCGTTCCGCGCCATGATCTCACCTGGAACGGACAGAAGCAGTCCGGTGTGTGATTGACTGGCGTCCTTTTTGAGGCTGGTGTTGAAGATCACAGCTTTCAGATCGGCAAAGTCAGTCTGATTGTCTTCGCAAAGTTGCGACTGCTTGTCATTTAAAGTCACGGCGGTGTTCCTTGTCAGTTTTGGTGTCGGGGCTTTTCGTTCTGTTCTGGCATGATGATTGCGACGGTCTTGATTAACATCGAGGACGCAAAACCTCGCACAAATGCTTTCCGGAATGTATTTTACTGCCGGATATCGCGGCCCAGGCCGTAATAATGGTCGTTTGGGCAGAGGCTTTCGGGCTAGGCAGTTTTGAAATTCAGCGAAGCACCATTCACACAGTGCAGGGCATCGTTGCCCACGATCAGATGGTGACCAAAATGGCTGCCGCAGCGGCGGCAGTGGACTTCGGTCAGGGCGATGTTCTGGCGCGGGTTCATGCCGTAGGCGGGATTGGGGCCGTCGATGTCGGTCATGACGGCATTGGGATCCGAGTGATAGAAGAAGACCCAGCCCTTGTCGCGCGGGGTCTTCCAGCGCGAATCATAAGCCTTCAGGTCGCATCCCTTGCAGGCGTAGGTACCGTCGCGAGTTTCCTGCCACAGCGGGCTGGATTTCTGCACCTCAGTGTGACCCTCCCGCAGGATTTTGTAGTCGGCGGGCGTTAGCAGGCTGCGCCATTCAGCCTCGGTCCGCCGCACTTCGTAAGCGTAGGATCGGTCCGGCTGATAAAACCTTGCGGCACCGTTGTTTGCTGCGGATGTATCCGCGTTGACGCAGGATGCCGTACCTGCTGTCAGCGCGGCCATACCGGTCGCCGTCAGAAACCGGCGTCGGGTCGGGTTGTCTGAAGCTTGGTTCATGTCTGATTTCCTTTGATTCAAGCGAAGATTGGCATCCTCAGTGCATCGATAAATGGTCGTGTTTTTCCGGCATCGCGCCACCAGCTCCACCTTTTTGTCCTTCTACATGAGAAGGTCCTTTCACAGAGGTGGTCTTAGAGGCCGATCCGAAACTGGTTGAGTGAATTCAGTAGGTTGTGATTCTGTTCGGTTGCGAAGCTGAACGGAGATCACAATGGCCTGGACCGAATTCACTCGTCGTCGATATGAGCGCAGTGGCGGC
>NZ_JBMERN010000207.1:0-4220 GCF_049310965.1 Loktanella sp. DJP18
GAGAACCTCATCTCTTTTTCGATATCGCGCGCCGACTTCGGCAACCGCACGAATGTTGCAAGCGCCGGATCTTCGGTGTCGACATCGAACTGATCTAGCATTGTTGTAAGATTTGCTGCTGCGGCGACCTCGTCTGACAGCGTGCCGTCTTTTTCTTCAGATGTAAAAATCGCGACGCCAAGGGCGCTATACACGCGCGCCAACAAGGTGAGATCACCATCAAGAAGGCTATCCATTTCACTGGCTTGCTTGCATATCAGATCGACGATTGCAGCTTCGTTGGCGTGATGTCTAAGGCAGGGCAGGTCTATGTCAAATTCTCGCTCGTGATCCGGGATTGTGTGGTTACCCTGCTGCATGTCGCTTCGCTTTCAGCTTTTTGCATTCAGTCGCCGTATCGGCGCTGCTTGGGTTGACGATGTCTCAGTCACGAGATCACCGCAAGGCACCAACGGTTTAGCTGTTTCAAAGACCCGCCAAAAGGAAGGGGTCGGATAGGCCCCGCGGTTGCCACGGCAGGCGCGCTGACAACACTTCCAGGCTGGCCTGGATTGATGAATTTTCTTGGTGATCTTGAAAAATCTTAGCGAAAATCGTGGATGATTTTGCAGCAATCGTGTCTGAAGCTGCCTGAATGGTGATGTGCATCATGTCGTTGGTGTCCTGGAACATCGGTAAAAGCCTGTGTGGGTCTTTACGCATGCCGTATCCTGATTGCATCTCCGTAATTCCCGCAAAATGAAAAACAACAGCGTTTCGATTCTGTCGGGGCTAAACGAAGGCGGTGTCTCAGACTCCTGAGTTCGGTCTTTATGTCAAGATTGGAAACAATGTGCTGGGGTGTGTAGTTTATTGAGATGGTCTGCTGATTTGTTAATAATATGTTAATCTTTTTAGCGTCAAGAGCCTGACAAGACTGCCCGATCCCTGAGTGGACCGGGCAGACAAGTCATATCATTCTTTCTTTGACGATATCTGCAAAAGGCTGATCACGGAACGCGGGAGGCTCTTTGAAATTGAATTGAGAATACCTTCGGCGCTTTTCACAACATGTGTGTCAACAGTTTCCCGTGCAATTCCGAGATCCAAACTGACACGATTTTTTGCTGCCTCGTAAGCGGTGTTAATCCTTGTGACACAGGATTCGACATCAGATCTCCACACCTTCCCGGATCTTTTGCTGTCAGTAAATGCTCTCAGAGCATCGACGGCATCCCGCAACTCGATTACCTCAGGTGTCGATGCGATCTGCTGTGACATGGATGCGATGTCTGTCGTGATTTTGTGCACGGGTCGTTCAGCGGGGTGTCGCCAGATGCCGCACATTGCACGAATGGAGCATGACACCGGACTGCCATCGGGGTGACCCCGAAGCGCCGTCATCAGGTCTTCTGCAACCATCTCTATCTCAATGACTGGATTGGAGCTCGATCTGATCTTCGCTGTCAGGCCGTAATCGGTTTCCTCCCATGCTGAGGCGATGCGAAGTGAAAAGTATTGTCCTTCGGTCGGGGGCAGGGTGCTGTGAATGTTGCCAAGCCAGCCGCTTCGTTGACTGATTGCGAGACTTGCCTGACGCACGTCGTGCCTCTGCCTTGAGTCTTCGACGTGGGGATTGAAGGCCCAGTTCCAAAGATGCGAAAGACCATCGACACGTTCCTTCACTGCGTCGCGGTCGGTGCCAGTTCCGTATGAGACACCGCGGTCGCGGGGAGGCGGAAAGGAGACGATCGGGCCTTCTTCGGAGACTTTGATCCAGTTCAGCATGCGAGGATGCGCAGCAGCGAGTGTTTCAATATCTGAAACGATAAGAATACGAAGTGCTTCACGCAGATCATGTGGCAATGGATCAAGCATATTATCCACCATAGGATGCTCGGCAGAAACAGCAGTCCAGTCTGGCTGGTCAGGTGCAGGCAAGGCCTGCGATGCCATGGACATCGCATCCAGGATCTTCTGCGCATGCAATGCGGCATGTGCCGCCTCTGTCAGGACTTCTGTGCGCACCATGGACATGGCCTCGAGGTGCCGCTCAAGGTCATATGTCGTTGATGTCATGTCGCGAACTTTGTATCCGATGCGTTCTGCTGCGTCCCTGATTGCAGCGTTCGATTTCATCGGTTCGCCTGCAAGGAGTGTGAGCATGTCAGTCACCGCCTCATCAAATGCGCTGTCACGGCCAGCGGTGAGGCTTTGAGCAACGCGTTCGGCCTTTCTCGTCTTGATATCGAATGGGGGCGTCATGTATGACCCCAGCCGGGTTACCGTGAGCGCCGATCCCTCACTTCTGTTGGCTTCAAACATTGCCTGGGTGAGGGCCTTCTCGGAAATCCTTGCTGAGAAGATTTCATGAGTCGGCGCATATCCTCCATCGTCCATCCTCTGCGCCCGGAAGATGCGCAGGCGCGTGTGCGCGAGGGAGGCGACATCCTGCCCGAACAAGCGCACTGGGGTGCCATGAAACTCACGCTCGAAGAGCAGGAAGCCTGTCTGTGCATCTGTCTGTGTCATATCGATGGGGAATGCGAATAGCTCGGTTGCAGCCCTTCTACGCAAGTATTCATGGGCAGCCTTAAGTTGATCTTCGTCAAGTTTGGCCTTGTGTTGGTTTAGAAGGCTTTTCACGAGGCTCATTTTAATCTCTCTGTTGGTCCACTTGGGGTCGCTCCTGAGCGGTCGACCCCAAGTGGATCGGCAACCAGATTGTCTGTCAGTATATGGGTTCGAAATCGCCCGATCATCATGCTGGATGGCGCGTCTGATATGAACATCAGTGGGACTCTCGTGACATTCTCGAAAAAAGCACGCGCCTCAGGGCCATCATCTTGCGTAATATTACGCTGCGCGCGGATATTTTGTTTCAACTCGCGTTATAAAAGAAGTAATTGAGAATGATTGGTCCAGTTTCCTTGCGTGACGTGGGCAGTAATGACAGCACGTGCAGGGCCCGTTGATTATGTTCGAAACAATAAATATCACAAGAAATTCTAATAACAGCATTTTAAAGATATCATTCAATCGCAGGCAAAGTCGTAATGCATTGAATAGTAAATTAAGAAATGAAATAATTAATGCTATAAATTCAAACTATGGATCTGTGCGTGTTATTATTCTAACCGGGGCAGGTGGGGCTTTCAGCATTGGCCACGACTTTCTGGAAGAACCAGCGGACGATCCTGAAAAGGTTTATGAAGTTCTGATGACCGAATATGGTCCAATGGTTGACGCTATCGAGACATGCCCCATACCGGTCATTGCTGCCGTAAATGGGCCGGCAATTGGCGTCGGGGTTGCGCTTGCTCTAGCGAGCGATATCGTGATCATGCAGCAGCGGTCATACTTTTCCCTGCCTTTTCTTGCGCGGGGTATGGTGCCTGATGCAGGAGTCCTGAGATTTCTCGAGCGACGCGCTGGCTCTCAGCGCGCCCTTGGTGCAGCTCTGTTTGGTAACATCATCACGTCCGACCAGGCGCTCGACTGGGGTCTTGCCTGGGAGGTTGTTCCACGTCTTACCTTCAATGACTGTATAGATCGGCGGGCAGAAACGTTGTCAGCGTTGTCGCCCATGGCCGTCAGAAGCCTTAAACTTCTATCTCGTGGTAATGCGGTCATGTCGCCCCCGGAAGCCAGAAAGTTCGAGGCCGAATTACAGGCGGAATGCATTCGTTCAGCCTGATCACTTTCTACCATCTGCTGTAAACCAGATTTTGAAGTATCAGTTGCTGAAAGTTTTTTTGTGCATTACTGCACAGGTATTCATGACTTATTGGTGAGAAGCGTTTTGGCAAGGCCTGATGTAGATGATGTTCTTGCCCAGATCGCTGCGGTTGCTCCGGAAGGATTCAACTTCGGCTTCCACGTCCGTTTCAGCAGACCTGCCATGGTTAAAATGACCTACAGGCTAGACTGGAGTAAGCACTACTCGGAGCGCAAGTTTATCTTATGTGATCCCTCCGTCATCTGGGCCATGATGAATGACGGCGCGGCACGTTGGTCCGAGATTGAGCTCGCAGATCCACTCGGCGTCATGGACTCCGCAGCAGATCATGGTTATCCTTACGGTGTTGCTGTCGGACGTGGCGAGGTGGAGTCGAAGACGATCGGATCGTGCGGACGCTCGGACCGGGAGTTTACTGACGACGAAATCTCGATGATAAGTGATGCCGTTTCGCTCGTCCATGAGATGCTTGCCCAAGGGCCAGGCCTTAAGCAACATCATC
>NZ_JBMERN010000208.1:0-4137 GCF_049310965.1 Loktanella sp. DJP18
AACTAGGCCAAGACAAGAAATCGGGTAATGGGGTTGTTTGTGTGTGTTCAACTTACTTCTCCGCCGCCCGAACACATATGTGTAGGGCTGTTAACGTGTCAGATTGTTTGCGATCAGCAAACTATGAGACGCCAGCAGAGCGGGCAAACGCTGGCAAAGTTGAACTTGTGGTGCAGAGGGCATATTCACTGCGTTCTGAACCACTAGTTTTTTGATAGTCCAAATGGCAATGTGATTCAATAGTATTTGCGCGAGTGCTGGCCTCGTTGGCAGGTTCCTGATACCCCGAAGTCACGGCCGCCCCTTCTCGGCAAACCGCTTCTTGCAGAACCCTACGAACGCCGCGTCTGCACTTTTTGGAACTTTACCCGCCCAGGCGCGCCATTCCTGCTCAAGAACTCGCACGTCCCAACCAGGGGCTGCAGCCCGTGCCCGTTCGTAAGTGTCCGGCTTCAGATCACTGATCTCAGGACGGTCCTTCCCACTGACGGACACCACGGTTCCCCGGCTCTGGAACACCACCACATCGCGCTCCTCGTCAAACATGACCAGATAGTCAGGCAAGTGGTTGTGGGTCGCAATTTCCTTCAGTGTATGTCGGAAGCGCTTCAGCTCCGTCCGTGCCCCCGTTCGCTTCAAGAGCTTGTTGAGGCCGATCTCGAAAGACGTTTGTGATCCGCACATCTTGCGTGCGATCTCGTAAACACGCCGCTCGATAGGCTTCCGCAGACGAAAATAGTCGCGATGAAGCGTCAGGACGGATTTGCGCCGGATACTGTTGAAAATCCATTCACTTATTTCGATCTCAGCCCACATGATGCGACCATCATCAGCGTTGTTCTTTCGCTGAATGTGCGCCTTTTCAATGAGGTGAAACCACCCAAGCCGCTCTTCATCACCCATAGGCAAGTCGGCGTCAGATCCTGAGGTGGTGATATTGGTCTTAATCACCGTCCCCATCAGACGGTCGATGGCCTCGCAAAAGGCACCGTAGTCTTTGCCACCCGTGCCCCGGTTCACGAAGATCAGGAGATCGCGCGGGTTAAACCGAAGACGCCGCTCGACTTGTTCACCACGGTTGAGCTTATGCATGATCTGCGACACCACATAGATGAGGATGTCTTTATCGTAGATAGTGGCCTGACCCTTCACACTGGGGACAACCTCCAACCACTTCCCTTCATGCTCGTAACGACGAATCGCAGTATCCGGCTTCTTGCTCAGCGCGTAAAACGGGTGCTCCATGCTCGGCATGAGATCTTTAAGAACCGCATCAGCAACATCACAGATGAAGAAATCCGCTTGCGGATGGCGATCAGGAAGCAGCTGATCGAGTAGATTCGGGGTATCAGGAACTAACATGTGCCGACATTCGGGGGAACAGGAACCATCGTCAAGCTTTGAATTCGGGGTATCAGGAACCCATAGCGAGTTCTTGCTTCACAGCATGCCATTTGCAACTACCTCACGGAATGCGGACATCGGGAACCAAAATTCGGGGTATCAGGAACTTTGATTCGGGGTATCAGGAACCAAGGATAGAGATTTTCCGTTTATCATCAGTCGTCTACGCTTGGTTTTAGAAGGCGTAACACTGATTCAAACACATATAAACACCAACGCACTCAAGCGAGCCAGTTACCAACCAGACCGAACAATTACTTCCCTTCGTAACGGTCCATGAGAATGCCAAGCATATCAGCGTAAGTCCGTCGATCATCTTTGCAGATTCGCTTGAACCGATCTAAAACATCAAGGGGTGCTTTAACGCTGATTTGCCCATCCATGACAGGTTCACGACTTGGCCAACGCGGTGCGACAGCCCCTGCCCTCTCAGCAACGGGTTTAGGTTCGACCATTTCTGCAGAGCGCGTTTCAAATTGCTTTAAACGGTCAAAATCAAGCGGTTTTGGCATGGCGAGTCTCCTCCAGAATATCGATGATTTCAGACGCAAACGCCTGTGCGTTGATGAGGGCCTTGTCGATCCCGTTCACATCAGACGGATCCAGCTGACGCAGGCCGCCACCAGCATTATGAAGAGACGAAAATGCCGTCCGGCGATGAAGCTCGGTATCCATAACCCGGCCGACCTTCATCATCTCCGCATGGATATGCTTCTCAAGTTTGCTCTTCACGGCTGCAGACGTCCTGGCAAAAAGGATTGCGGCCGGGATTCCACGCCGCCGTGCCCTGCCCTCCATCTCAATCTCCGCCAACGTTTCGATGGCAGCATCGGCATCTTGCTGTTCTTCGCCGGACGGGATGACAACCAGATCTGACTCCGCGATCGCAAATGATGTCAGGCGACTGGCAGAGCCTTCCAAGTCGATCAACACGAATGTTGCCTTGCTCTGGGCGTCTGAAATCTCGTCCTGAATGAAGCGCTCGCCCTGACTGGTGATGACGCGCAGTGAGGTGGGTAGTGCCGCGAGTGTTGACCACCGTGTCAGGCGTTTTGCCGGGTCAGCGTCGATCATGATAACCTGAGTGCCTTCAGCCAGCTCAGTGCCCAACACGATCGCAGATGTTGTCTTGCCAGCTCCGCCCTTAGACGTTGCGAATGATATGACGGGCATGCCTATGCCTCCTTTGTTTTTCAAATAGTATGCATGAGTAGTTTTGGATTGGAATGTCTATCTTATAAAGTGGTATTATACCGTTGGATACCTTTAGGTATCCAACGGTATAATACCACTTTATAAGATTGTGATCTTAGCACAGATCCCGCGCATAGACGGGCAGGGGCCCTTTCCATGCTTCCTCGCTCAACGCTTTGCGGGCATCCTGTTCACGTGAGCGACATGCGTCTCTTTGATACCGCTGGATTGCCAAAACGTAATTGACCGCGTTTCACACAGGCTCACTCCCTAAACATGGCCAATTGCTGCGGCTCGACCCAATACCCGCGCCGGCGTTTTGCGGCTTCCAGCACGAGCAGCGCCCCCACAGCGAGATCTTCACTGTCGAACCAGTCCATGCGGACCTGTCCGCCCTGACCGATCCGGCCCCATTCCCGGTAGAGCGTCCAAGCTCCGAACAAATTGGGCAGCACCAGCATGCGGTAATAGCGGGCCTGATTGGTCGCGGCGTGGCGTTTCTCAAGATAGGTCTGCATGGCTCAGAGATGATACTTGCGGGCGATATCGAGCGCCTCGGCCTGCTCAGTGCCGATGTACTCCTTGGTGCTCTCGATGCTGACGTGTCCCAGCAGGAGCTGGGCGGCGCGCAGGTTGCCGGTCTGCTGGTGGATGTAGGTCGGGAAGGTGCGACGCAGGGAGTGCAGCCCGTAGAGGGCCGGATCGAGCCGGGCCCGGACCAGCCAGCCCTTGAACAGCCGCCAGAGCTGGCTTTCGCTTAAGTGACTATGCGACCACCGCACGCCTTGTCCCGTGAACAGCCAGCCATGCAGCGGCCGCTCTTCGGTGGCCAGGTAGACACGCAGGCTGTCGCGCGTCACGGCAGACAGCCGCGCCTGGACCGGGCGGGCATTCCGGGTCTCGGTCTTCTTCTGCCGGATCTCGACAATCTCGCGCACCCCGAGGGGCGTCGCCACATCGGCAACCCGCAGGCGCACCAGGTCGGAGCCCCGGAAGCAGGTATCGAGAGCCACGTTGAACAGCGCGAGATCGCGGACCGCCGCAGCTTGCGTCCGGCCGTCCTGCCGCAGCAGCAGCCGGATCAGGCTGACCTCGTCCGGGGTGAGGGGCGGCTTCTTGCCCACCACCTTGCCGCGGTTCCAGGCCGCTTTTGGGGCGTCGGTCATCGGGTGGATCCTTGCAGGCTCTGCACCCATCATGGCGGGAAAGCGTGCGTCGTGGAAGCCGGGAAACACTGAAACTGCCTGATAGCCCTGTTTTATAACGCTCCACCCCACTGGTCGCCATGCGAGCTAATAACAGAAAGCTCGCATGAAGGTCGAAAAGCAGATCTTATCAGCGCAACTGGACCAGCGCGATGAGCGCGGCTTCACCCAATGTTAGCGCCAATGTTGCGCTATACGCAGGTAAATACGTGTATAAATGTCCATAATTTCTGCGACTGGCCTCCAGTTATTGTGGTTTCAGGCCATTCAGAATGAAGGAGCCAATAGCATCTCTGGCGGGGCTACCCACTGATGGCGATGACAAGCTGCGCAA
>NZ_JBMERN010000209.1:0-4135 GCF_049310965.1 Loktanella sp. DJP18
CATCCTCCGTTCTGGCGTTTTGGCCAAATAGCGCAGCTCATCTTCTCCCTTCCGAACCAGATTTGAGCAAATGTGCTGAGGATGGAGCCTTGCTTGAAACCCTGTCCACTTGGATGCGTGATCTTTCAGACAACCTCACAATCGCGCGAATCCTGCCGCGGTCTGCGGCAACCAAATCTGCGCCGTCTGCCGGTGCCTTCTTCGACAGGTTCGATAGAAATATGGATGGTTTGAAATATGATGTCCCGGGGACTGCGGAGTGGCATATGATTTCCCCTGATACCCTCGCTATACTTGTTCAGTCCGAAAGTCTTTCCACGCTCGAAAAGAGATTTCAGGTATCACGAGGGAGTATCAGAAAAGCGTGTTCCGCGTTGGATATACCCTTACCGGGCATCTCGACCGGGCCCCGCAGTCGGAGAAGATCCGTGTCTCCGACTTAGAACGGGAAGTCCTGGCCTGAGTCATCCAGGCTCTCAAAGCCCTCAGATCCCCAATCGTCAAAGATGTCGGCAGGCCCATCCCCCGTAACCACGACGACTTCAGCTTGAGCTTCTGGCTGTGCAGTTTCTTCGCCCGACTTCGTATCGGCGTCACCATTTGACGCTTTCTCGATCAGTTTTCGCGCCGGCGTTGGCATGCGCCTGACCGTGCCCTGGTAGGGTCTGATTGCAATCTCGGTGATGTAACGTGTTTGACCGTTTGTGTCCTTGTAACGTCTGGTTTCAATGGCACCCTCGATCAGAAGGATGTCGCCCGTCGTGCAGGCTTCTGAAATGCGTCGCCCCATCTTGTCGACATGAATGACGATATTATGGCCTTCGGTGCGTTCGCGGATTTCTCCTGTCTGGTGATCACGCCAGTTGCTCGATGTGATAAGCCGCAGTTTGCAGATCGACCCACCATTGTCGAAAGACTTGAGTTCAGGTGCTCGGGCAAGCCTACCCACCAGAGTTGCTTTATTGAACATCGAGGTTTCCTTACGCTGCTCCTGCCATAGATTTGGTCCCCGCGCGCCCCATCAGAAAAAAGTGCGATCTGCCTTCGTTTCCGGAATAAAGAGCCAATCTTCTATTCAACTAACACGAGGGCAATTCACGATGGGACGCACACTCCGGATGTCGACGGCCGAAGCCATTGCAGCCGGACTAATCGATCCCGATGTCGCTGACTTTGTGCGCGCACGCGATAGCCGTGCGACTAAATCCCCGGCAGCCCGGGGTAAGAAGACGCAGGATGAGCCGGACTTATGCGGATCACCCAAAAAAAAGCGAAGCCGGTCTCGCCCTGCGTCTCATCCTCAAATTTCGACTGGGCCGAAAGGCACCGGAACCGTCGAACTTCTCGCCACTGGCGAGATCCAGGCGGCGGACTTTGTCTTCGACGTTGTCCCCGTTCCGAAAGAGCGCGCTCAGATCGTGAAGAATCCGAAAACAGGTGAGGTTTTCGGTTTCACGCCGGCACGCACGAAATATTTCCACGATGTGATCAGGGATGTTGTTCGTGATGCCATCAAGGGTCGACCGCCTATCACCGGTCCCGTCAAGCTGATCATGAGTTTTGTGATTGCCATTCCGGAGTCGTGGCCGGCCTGGAAGCGGGATGCCGCCCTTGATGGATTTATCGTCCCTACGGGCCGCCCTGATATGGACAATCTGGAAAAGGCACTTCTTGACGCCTTCAATGGCATCCTGATCGTGGACGACGCCTTCGTCATCGAGCGTGATGCTCGCAAGATTTATGGGACCTTGCCATCAATTCGCGCCCGGGTCGAACAGACAGGGCATTTTGATATCCACGTGACACGGCAGCAGATTGAACTCCGGCGTCGAATTCTTCAGGAGAACCTCACATGACTGATCAGACAGTCCTCGACGAAGTCGCCGATCTGCGCGCCCAGCTTGAAGCAGCCAACCTTGCCTATCATCGCGATGATGCGCCGATCATGACGGACGCGGCATATGACGCGATGCGCCGTCGCCTTGCCGCAATGGAAGAGGAGTTTCCCGAAGTTCAGGACGCGGCATCTCCAACCCAGATGATTGGCTCGCCTGTCGCTGATGGCTTCACGAAAATCCGCCATGCCCAACGCATGATGTCGTTGGCCAATGCCATGGAGGATGCCGACGTCAATGCCTTCCAGTCTCAGATCCTTAAGTTTCTGGGCATGCCGGAAGTCGCCGACATCATCTTGACGGCCGAGCCCAAGATCGACGGCCTCTCCTTGTCGCTTCGCTACGAGGATGGTCGTCTGGTGTATGCGGCAACACGGGGCGATGGCTCCGTCGGTGAGGATGTGACGGAGAATGCGAAAGTGATCGCAGACATCCCTCAGTGGGTTGAGAATGCTCCTGCCGTGATGGAGGTTCGTGGCGAGGTCTATATGACCCATGCTGACTTCAAGGCGTTGAATGAGCGCCAGTTGGCGGTCGGTGCAAAAACCTTCGCTAACCCTCGCAACGCCGCCGCAGGGTCCTTGCGTCAGATCGATGCCGAGAAGACAAAAGGTCGCCCACTTGCCTTCTTTGCCTACGCCTGGGGCGTGCTGTCGGAGCCACTGGGCTCAACCCAGATGGATGCCGTCGCCAAGCTGTCTGCAATGGGCTTTTCAACAAACCCACTCATGAAGCGCCTTTGCACTCTAAGTGATGTCCTCACGCACTACCACATGATCGAGGCGCAACGCGCGAGCCTCGGATACGATATCGATGGCGTCGTCTACAAGGTTGATGACCTCGCACTTCAGGATCGGCTCGGCTTCCGGTCAACAACACCTCGATGGGCCATCGCACACAAGTTTCCAGCAGAGTTGGCATGGACGCGCCTCGACGGGATCGACATCCAGGTCGGACGAACCGGGGCCCTGTCTCCTGTGGGACGCCTCGCGCCGGTGACTGTGGGCGGTGTGGTCGTATCGAACGTGACACTCCACAATGAGGACTACATTTGTGGTCGCGACTCAAAGGGTCAGCCGATCCGCGAAGGTCGTGATATCCGTGTCGGCGATTGGGTGCAGATCTACCGTGCCGGTGATGTCATCCCGAAGATTGCGGACGTCGATCTTGAGCGTCGCCCAGAAGACGCGCAGCCTTACGCCTTTCCTCACGTTTGCCCGCGATGCGGATCGGACGCGGTGCGCGAAGATGACGATTCCGTGCGTCGTTGTTCTGGCGGTATGGGCTGTCCCGCACAATCTGTCGAACGCCTGAAGCACTTTGTGTCTCGGCCAGCTTTCGATATCGTCGGTCTTGGTGATACCCTGATCGAACGTCTGCATGACCTTGGATGGTTGCGCGCACCTGCCGACATCTTCGAGTTGCAGTTGGTTCGCGGTGGAACGGGTGAAGGCACCTTCTCTGAGCTCGATGGGTTCGGTGATCGGTCGGCACAAAAACTCTTTGCCGCCATCGAGACGGCGCGCACTCAACCCCTCAATCGCGTGATCCAGGGGTTTGGTATTCCGCATATCGGCAACTCTGTTTCTGCTGATCTTGCGCATCACTACAACTCTTGGGACGCATTTATCGCGGCGATCGATCGTGGGACTGTTGGGACCGGGGAGGTCTGGGATGAGTTGATGGCCATCGAAGGCTTTGGCAAGACGATTGTCGCGGCCCTGCTCACAGCGTTTCACCAGGCGACCGAGCGCGCCGTGATCGATCGTCTGGTGCCAATGCTCACCATCGAAGATGTTGCGGCACCTGTAGTCACGGAAAGCTCTGTATCTGGAAAGACCATCGTCTTTACGGGCACGCTTGAGCGAATGAGCCGGGCGGAAGCCAAGACCAGGGCGGAATCGCTGGGCGCAAAGGTTTCAGGCTCTGTCTCTGCAAAGACGGATATCCTCGTGGCCGGTCCGGGTGCCGGCAGCAAAGCCAAGAAGGCTGCCGAGCTTGGTGTCGAAGTGATCGACGAAGATGCATGGATGGTTATCGCGCAAGCTTGAACGAGGAGGGAGGCGTGCCCTTGCAGCCTCCCTTCTTCACCAGTTAAGTTGAGGCGGTCCAAGATTTGATCGGCATTGTGGCGTGAAATTCGACCTCAAAACCCCATGCCCCGAGTGCCCTTTCAGGCGCGGGGCACGATATCTCTCTCCCGAGTGCGCTCGCGCAATAGCGAACCATGTGCTCGTGGA
>NZ_JBMERN010000210.1:0-4115 GCF_049310965.1 Loktanella sp. DJP18
GTCAGTGCGACGACGATAGCAAGGTTCGTGGCCATTGCAGACACCCAATAGACCCGTCCGGCCCGCATCAGACCAAGCGGCAGACGGTTCTGCAAAAAAAACAGATAGGTCGGCCCCAAACCGAACATGACCAGCGGGTGGCGATACAGTCGGTAGGAAAAGGCCAGAAGCGGTGACAGCGCACGGTATTCCAAAAGTGTCAGCGTATGCACATCGCCAATCCCGCGGCGGTCCAGATTGCCCGCGTGGGAATGGTGCAGCGCATGGGTGCGGCGCCAGACGTCGTAGGGGGTCAACGTCACAACACCCAGAATGCGACTTGTCCAGTCGCTTAGGTGACGGTTGGAGAAGAAGGAGCCATGCCCGCAGTCGTGCTGGATCGCAAAAAGCCTCACGATGAAACCGCCGTTTACAATTCCTACTGCGACAGTCAGCAGCCAGCTGACATCCAGCGCAAACCACGCTGCAATCCAAAGCGCAATGAACCCCACAAGAGTGACGCCGAGTTCATAAATGCTACGTGTCGTATCCGGCTCGCGGTAAGCTGCAAGGATGCGCACCCAATCGCGTGCACTTCGGGGATCAGGTGGAAAGGGGGTCATCGAGTGCATGTCTGGAAACTATCCATCGCGGTCAAAAGGTAAAGTTGGGCATTTCCATTCTCCAATGGTTTTCGTAAGAAACACGCCAAATTACGTCCGGAAAAACGACGTCATGCCGCCTCTTAGCGCACAACCGGCTTCACATGCAAAGTGATCACTGTCATGCTCCAATCAACAAGACCGCCCCCCAACGGAGCTTGGGAGGCGGTCTTGTTATGTCAGGTTCAGTTGCTCTGCGTCTGCTCGCCAGACGTTTCAGTCGACTCGGAGCCAGAGCCCGCGGTGGGCTCGCCGTCGCTCGACTGACCGTCAGAGGCCTTGCCGGATGCGTCATTGCCGCTGGCTTGATTGTCTGAAGTGCCAGCACCACTTGGCATGCCCTGACCTTGTTGCGGCTGCGCCGGCTTACCTGTCGGGTCATAGAACACGATGTCCGCGCCGTCGCGTAGCGACAACTGAATGTCTTGCATCGCTCGCTGGAGCAGGAACTGCTCGATCTGCGGACGTACCTCATCAATCGCCGGGAGGTTTTCCTGTCCTTCGGCTTGCGCCTCGTCATAGACGCGCTGCACAGCCTCGTCGGTTGCAACGTTCGCCATTTCGCGATCGAGCCACACTTGCACCATCGCGTCATCAGTAGCGGTCTGCGACGAACTGTCGACAAGTGCGACAACCTCAGGATCGTCAGCGAGGTTCTGCGCGCGGGCTTGTTCAAGGATCAGTTCGCGGACGATCAGCTGTTCAAGCGCCAGGGGTGCCAGCATTTGCGGTGGCTGAGATTGTATCTCTGGTGGCAACATGCCGATAAAGGTCATCACGTCGGTTCCGCGAATTTCAGCGTCCCCGACCGTCGCTACCAAGGCATCAGTTTGCTGGTTGCCTGGCGATTGCGACGATTGGTCTTGCGCTGTATCCTGCGCTTGCTGTGGAGCCTGTTGCGTCTCTTGGGCGAATGCGGCACCTGTCGCAAAGGGGATGCTCAGAAGCGCCACAATGGCAGTGCTGCGCATGCTCACGTTCCGAATTTTCATGTCGATCTCCTTTCTGATTGTTTGTCTGAAGCCAACGGATCGATCCGGGTTGGGGTTCCGGAGTTTTTGGTATGGGTTACTGAACCGTCTGTCCCCATGCCGAAATGGCCGCCACGGCATTGCCAGCGGCCTCGAAGACTGCCGCATGAGAGCCGCCCGGCAAGATGGCCAGCGTCGCGTTTGGGATGGCGCTCACCATGTCGCGCGAAGTCTGCACCGGGTAGAGCGCGTCCTCGACACCTACAATCACCAGCGTCGGCACCTCAATTTGCGTCAGCATGTCCGTGAAGTCGGGCCGCTCCGCCAGTGCGATGGCGCCACCCCGCCCAGCGGGGACGCCGGCGCCCTGCATCACCTTCGTCAGGTAGTTGGCGAAGGACGGATCGGTTAGACGCGTCTCACCCGTCAACATGTCTGGGATGAGGGCGGGGATGATCGGCTCGAGGCTGTCGTTTTCCGCAATCACAGTCTCGACCCCGCGCCATAGTCCCGCCTCGGGCGGAGGTGCCGCTGAGGCTATGGTGTCGATCAGGATCATGCCCGAGAAGCGCTCGGGCGCCATCTGGTACATCGCTAGGGTAATGGGTCCCCCCATCGACATGCCGCCGATCACCGCCTGCTCGATCCCCAGATGATCGAGAAGCGCGATCGCATCCTGGGCGTATACCTCGATGGAGTGTGGCTTCTCGGGTGCCTCACTGAGCCCATATCCGCGGAGGTCCAGGGTGATCACAGTCCAGTCGTCCTCGAGCGCTTCGCGGACCCGTCCGAAGAGCGCACCCGAAAGAGGATAGCCGTGCACCAACAGCATCGGCGGACCGTCGCCTCCCGCCTGGTAAAAGATACGCGCACCGTTTGTATCTACATACTCACCGATCCGCTCGGACGGGATCGGCAGTGCAGCAACGTCTGACACATCGAGCTGCTCGGTCACAAGACTCTCGACCGCCTCACCAATGAGTTTATCAGCATCTTCTTGTGCAAGGACGGGTCCGGTGGCGAAGATCGCCGCTGCCGCGAAGGCAGGCCTGATGCCTCGGGAAAATAACAGAGCAATCATGCGAAAGCCTTTCTCGCTGTACCATACAACGTTGAGCCAGTCGCTACCGTTGCGCGGCGACGGCCAAAACCGAACAGCGCAGCCATACCCGCAAACAGCATCCAAGCAGCAGCCGGAAGCGGGACAGGCGAGATTTCACCTGAAGCGACAGGCAGCCCAGCCGCGTAGATGCCTTGATTTCCATCGATAATGCCGCCCGTACCCGCACCGGCGTTCAGAGGCACGGCACCGCCGTGCAAAACAATTTCACGCAACCCAAGCGGAAAGAGAGATCCGGCCGTGAAACCGTCCGCATAGATGGATGGGTGACTTAGATTGTAGAGCCTGGAGAAGTTAATCGTACCGTTATCCGCCATTGGGAAAGTGCCATCTTCCTCCAAAAGCGGCAAGAGAATTGGGCCGTAGAACACGGCACCCTCGGCTATCTCTGTGAAGCCATCGCCATCGGTGTCGGCGCTCGGAGGCGGGACAATCGAATCAATTGGCTGTCCATCGGTGCCAAAGCGACCGTGGATGTGCTGCGGGTGCAGCATATTGGGGACGAGTCCACTTGCACGAATGCCGACAAAGAGGGTTTGAGCCGCCTCGTCGTGGACTAGTTCCGCGCGCCCCGACACGCCTGATTGGTTCAAAGACGACAGGTTGGCAAAGAAAGTTGTAGCGGCGAATGCGCTCGTCGGAAGGGCGAAACAAAGACCCAGCGCCGACGCTTTAAGGGTAGAAATCAGCATTTCCATTCTCCTGCGGTTATCGTCAGACCCACGCCAATCTACGTGGGGAACAACGATGTTATGCCGCCTCATATTGCGCACAGACCGCGGAAGCAGCGTTGAACGACGCGAAGGGTCGGCCGTCAGCCGACCCTTCACTTCTTATTCGCGGGAAGCTCAGACGTCCCAGAAACCGCCATCGCCAATGTCGTCGCCGACATCGCCGAACTCAGGCTCTTCAATCGCGCCGCTGTCGTCAGCATCATAGGAGCCAAAGACACCGGTGTTGAACTCATCTTCGGTCAGCGCACCGTCGCCATCGCTGTCCCAAGTGCTGTATGCATTGTTATCGGCCCAGCCAGTGCCGAACTCTTCCTGGCTAACGATACCGTCGCCGTCACCGTCCCAGTCACTCATCATGTCCTGAGCCATTACAGGGCTCGCCGCAAATGCAGCAATCATGGCGCCAATGCCCGCAATTTTTGTAAAAGTGTTGGTCATATTTCGTCCTTTCAGGATAGGAACGTGCTCGTTGGTAGAAGGTCCACGTTCGGTTTCGATGATGCCAAAACAACCAAAATTCGAAATTGTTCCAATTCCCGATGACAAAATTTCACACTCCATGAGGTAATTTGGCAATTTTGCCCGCATTGGGTTGAGGAAAGGGCAATCGCGTTTGGCATCCTGCTTCTTACAGCCCATTGAGAACGCC
>NZ_JBMERN010000211.1:0-4023 GCF_049310965.1 Loktanella sp. DJP18
CACGGCACGTCGGATGGATCGGAAAGCGGAAATCTGCGCGGAAAAATGCCTGTGTCGAGGAGACTTACGAGATTTCAGGTTAATTATCTATAATCTCAATTGCGTGGGTGCCTGAACTCTTTGCAAATGCGGAAAGATCAAAATCTGCAAACGGAGATCCTGTCATGGCGCTATTCACACCCGCATTCCCACGTGTCGAGCCGCTCTGGCGGTGGATTGTGCCCGCACTAACCAGTGCGGCTTTCATCACCCTTGGGGCGAAGCTCCAAATTCCCTTCTGGCCTGTGCCTATGACCCTACATACGCTGGCGGTCTTCTTTGTCTCGGCACTTCTGGGACCGCGTTTAGGACTCGGAGCGATGGCGACCTACCTCGGCGCGGGCGCTATGGGATTGCCCGTTTTCTCCGGCACGCCAGAACGCGGCATCGGATTGGCCTATATGATTGGCCCCACCGGCGGTTACCTTCTGGGGTTCCTGCTGGCCTCCGGCCTCATTGGATGGCTTGCCATGGGGCGTGGCTGGGTCGGGCGGGTTCTCGCGATGCTGGTCGGGCTCGCGGTGGTCTATGCCGCCGGTGTCGCATGGCTGGCAGCCTATGTGCCTGCGCACAACCTTCTGGCGGCGGGGGTCACGCCCTTCTTACTTGGCGATTTGGTGAAGGTGGCGCTTGCAGCCACGCTGGTGTCGGGCGTGGCCCGACTGAAAGCGGGGCTGAAATGATACGCACCGACTGGACTCTCAACGAGGCGCTGACCCTCCACGCCCTTCCTTTTCCGGAGCTGACATATCGCGCTCAGACCATCCACCGGGAGCACTTCAACCCGACCGCAATTGAGACGGCAAGCCTGCTGAGCATCAAGACCGGCGGCTGCCCGGAAGATTGCGGCTATTGCTCGCAATCCGCCCACCACAAAACCGGCGTGAAGGCTACCAAGCTGATGGACGTCGAAGAGGTGCTGGAAGCTGCCGGGCGGGCCAAGGCCGTCGGTGCAAATCGCTTCTGCATGGGCGCTGCGTGGCGCAGCCCCAAGGATCGCGACATGGACAAGCTCTGTGAGATGGTGCGTGGGGTGTCCAAGCTGGGCCTCGAGACCTGCATGACGCTCGGCATGCTTACGCCGGAGCAGGTGATCCGTTTCAAGGAGGCGGGGCTCAACTTCTACAACCACAACATCGACACATCTCCAGGTTACTATCCTCAGATCGCCGCGACACGCACAATGGAAGACCGCCTCGAAACGGTCGAGCTTGTCCGACAGGGTGGTATCAATGTCTGTTGCGGCGGCATCTTGGGCATGGGCGAAGCCGAGCGGGATCGCATTTCCATGCTGGTTACCCTCGCCACCCTCCCGGCCCACCCCGGCAGCGCCCCCATCAACCTCTGGAACAAGGTAGAGGGTGTCCCGGTTCAGAGCCGCGCTGAGCCAGTCGATCCCTTTGCGTTGGTGCGTATGGTCGCGCTCGCGCGGATCATGATGCCAGCGACCGTGGTGCGTCTGTCAGCAGGGCGGATGGGCATGAGCGACGAGCTTCAGGCATTGTGCTTTCTCGTGGGCGCCAATTCGATCTTTGTTGGCGATCAGCTCCTGACCACCGAAAATCCTTCGCCGGGAAGTGATGCAGAGCTCCTCAATCGACTGGGAATGCACGTCGCGCCAGCGACGGCGTTCCCGGCAGAAGCGGCACTGTCGCGCCGGATCGACGCTCGCACCACAGCTTGACAGCTTCCCATGCAAATTGCGGAGAGGCTACGGGGTGCGCAGACATCATAAGACAGCTAGGTTGTGGACTAAACCGGGATTTTGTTGGTGTCACAGCCACACGATCAGTTTCCAGTTTTCAGGGACCACCTCATTGCCGCCCGCTGATCAGCCGCGCAGTGCCTCCACATCCGAGGCGATATCCTCGGCGAGACGTTCGATGCGTTCCGCTGCATCGCTGCGTTGGGCATAACAGCGCAGCCCGAATATGGCGGCCTGCAGCCGTGCAGCCAGTCGTTTGGGGTCCGACCCTTGCGGGATCTCGCCTACATCGCGTGCTGCGGTAAAGGCCTCAGCAAACGCAGTCTCTGCCTTTTGCATCATAAACTCGACGGAATGGCGCAATTTCGGATCTTCTTCCTGCGTTTCCAAGAGCGTCTTGACCAGCATGCAAGCCCTCGACGGGTCCGTAGTGCACATGACGCTGCCCAGCATGCGCACATACGTGGCCAGACCTGCCAGCGGCGAAGTGGCACTCGCCAGCGTGTTGGCCAGCACCATTCGGCCACCCTGCGCATAACGTTCCAACGCCGCGAGAAACAGCGCTTCTTTGGAGCCGAAGGCTGCGTAGATCGAGCCCGGGCGCATATCAAGCGCACCTTCGAGATGCTTCAGTGTGGTGTTGTGGTAGCCACGCGCCCAAAACAGCGCCATCGACGCCTCCAGGACCGCGTCCATGTCATATCCCGCTGTCCTGCCCATGGCTCCGCTCCAGAGAAACTTGAGTGTTAGTTCAAAAAATAACTTGAATGATCACTCAAGTAAAGCTAAATGAATTCCTGAACAATCGCTCAATAAAGATGGGAGACCCCGTGACTGATTTCACAAAGCACACGATCGACACCGCCCCCGAGGAAAGCCGCCCACTGCTTGAAAACTCGCAGAAGGCATTTGGTCGCATCCCCGGGCTGCACGCTGTAATGGCTGAGGCCCCGGCGCTGCTGCAAGCCTATCAGCAGGTTCATAAGCTGTTTGTCGAGCAGACGACCTTCGACAAGGACGAGCTGACCGTGGTCTGGCAGTCGATCAACGTCGAGCATGAGTGCGGTTACTGCGTGCCCGCGCATACCGGCATCGCCAAAATGATGAAGGTCGACGATGCGATCTCTGCAGCGCTGCGCGACGAAACCCCACTGCCCAATGATCGGCTCGAGGCACTGCGTGTGTTTACGCTTGCCGTCGTGCGCGGACGGGGCAATGTCAGCGAGGCGGCAGTCAAGGCCTTCTTCGACGCAGGCTTCACCAAACGCCAGGTGCTTGAAGTGATCCTTGGCGTGTCGCAGAAGGTCATGTCGAACTACACTAACCACCTCGCCCAAACACCGGTCGACGAGGCGTTCAAAGGCTTCGCTTGGGAAAGGGCACCCAAAGCCGCGGCCTGACGATCTGAAGTCTTCCTACGGAAAGTCCACTTCGGTTAAATTTACTTGGACTGGAAAGATGCCGGGCATCTAAGCATATGAAACTGAACGCCTTAGTGATAGAAACCCAAAGGTTAATATCTAAGCAGATGCTAGTTCAGAGGCAAGCACGGGACACCCAGGCAACTGCGTCAGCGCCGATCTCAACATCGATCCGATCGCGCCAATATCCGAACTGACAAAGTGCCTGACAGGCTTTTACTGCAAGTCGAACGGCGGAGCTGCTTGATTATTTTCACCAAACCAATCACCGCATACGGAGACACGAATGACTGACCGATCTTCCCTGTTCCAGCCGACTAAACTCGGCGATCTTGAACTACCCAACCGTGTGTTCATGGCACCACTGACCCGAAACCGCTCGCAGGACGACGGCACCCCGGTCGAAATGGCTCAGACCTACTATGGCCAGCGATCAACGGCAGGCCTGATTTTTACAGAAGCGACGCAAGTTTCGGCGATGGGCAAGGGCTACATCAAAACCCCCGGCATCTATACCCCGAGCCACATCGATGGCTGGAAGAAAATTGTGGACTCGGTCCATGCTGACGGCGGCCGCATCTTCGTTCAGCTCTGGCACGTGGGTCGTATCAGCCATACCTCGTTGCTGCCCGATGGGCGCGCGCCTGTCTCTTCGACTGACAAAGCGGCTGAGGCGATGACCTATACCCACAACGGGTTCGAACCCACATCCAAGCCCGACGCGCTGACCGAAGAGGGAATACGCGAGACTATCGCCGACTTCGTGACAGGCGCCAAAGCGGCGAAGGCTGCGGGCTTCGATGGCATCGAAGTGCACGCGGCCAACGGCTATCTACTTGAGCAATTCCTGATGGATGG
>NZ_JBMERN010000212.1:0-3940 GCF_049310965.1 Loktanella sp. DJP18
GGAGGATGAAGACAAGCTGCTAAGAAGCGACAGTGTCACATCACGCATTTCAGAACCAAGATCAGGATGGGCCATCCGGACGACACGTAGGGCCGCGAGCTTTAGCAGTATGCGCTTTTCACCCTCAGTCTCGCATGCGTTAAGAAGTGCTGCGGTGCGGCAAAAGGTTGGCCGCGCATTGATGCGCTGCATCATCTTCAGTGATCCGGTCAACTCGCCAGCAACTGCATCCCTCCGCCCAAGCGTCAATTTTGGATTGGCGGCCCGATCGATACTTCTTGTTGGAACCCATAGATCAAGCAAGCCGCTCAATGGAACGCCGGCCTGCACCTTTGGATCGCTCAGGAAGTAATGAATGGCTACCCCGGAGGTCGGAGGGTCGAATTTCAGATCGGCGAACCGATTAACGTCAGATCTAAATGAACTGGATGCTTTCTTGACTGGCATATGGTGACCGCACTGCTCATAACTTCATGTCGGTCATCACAGAGCGATCTTGCATGGTCAAGCCATCTGTGACTTCTCCCCGGACTAAAGTCCGGGGCTTCAGTTTTTTCAATCAGGCGGCCGTTGCGGCGTTCTGATGGGATGTCTGATCTTGCTCCGGCAGAACCGGGCTTCTTCCTGCTTCAGAGATGCCAGCGCAGAGCTCTCCACAGGCTGATACCGAATGTCCTTCGGCGAGTATGATCTTGAGACCGCGACGGCGGATCTCCTTTGCGGCGTGGGTATCGGCATGCTCGGCATGACCGCAAGCCACGCAAGCAAACGCGTCTTGGATCTTGCGGTTCTCCGGGGAGATGTGCCCGCATGCGATGCATGTCTGCGATGTATGGTGGGCAGCGACCTTGATCACCCGCTTGCCTACCCATCCGGCCTTGTAGGCCAACATGGTGCCGAATATGCCCCAGCCCTTGTCGAGAATGGCGCGGTTCAACCCCGCCTTCTGTGCGACGCGCGAGCCCGGGGCTGTGAGCGTGCCCCGCGCCGACGCTGTCATGTTGTCGATCTTCAGATCTTCCAGTGTGATCACGTCGTGGTTCTTGACGATTGTGCTGGAGATCTTGTGCAGTTGGTCTTTCCTCCTCCGCGCCTGGTGCGCTTTGAATGCTGTGAGGCGATAAATCGCCTTGCGGCGATTGGCAGAGCCTTTCACCTTTCGTGCGACGCTCTGCTGGAGTCGCTTAAGCCTGCGTGCCTCCGGCTTCCCCTCGGTCGCACGTCCCAGTAGTGATCCGTCAGAGAGCGCCACAGGCACGGTCACGCCGCGGTCGATGCCGACGACCCGAAGATCAGCCGATGGCTGGGGCCGGACGCTGACCTCATGGATCGACGCGAGGCAGGCATACCAGTGTCGTCCATCGCGGATGATCGTGATGGTCTTGATGATGCCTTTCACCCTTTGGTGCTGGTTGATCCTGATCTTGCCATGATCACTCGGACGGCGTCCGAACTTCGGCGCATGCAACCAGTGGGGTGTGAGTGAGAACTGGCCCGGGTCCGGAAACCGGAAGCTGTCGCCGTCCATCTTTCTGCGCGGCGTCGGATACTGAGACACCCCTTCGAAGAAGCGCTGATACGCCTTGTCGAGATCGCTGAGTGCCGCCTGCAAGCAGTGCGACGGCACGTCCCTCAGAAATGGGAACGCGCGCTTGAGTTCCGGAAGCTCATTCTGCTGGGACTGGTAGCTGATGTGGCGACCCTGGCACGACTTGAACCTGCGCCAGTGATCTCGGCGCTGCTCGAGCCCGAGATTGTAGACCAGCCGGCAGCACCCCGCGATCTGCCTGAAGGCAGCCTCCTGCGCAGGTGTCGGATAAATCCGGAAACGATATGACTGAACGATCTTCACGCAGGTCATATTGGCCAAAATGTCCTGAATAGAAGTCGTCCGATGCCAATCACGAAGAAATATCGCCGCAAACGGCACGCGGTCTCCATGCTTCACGCACATCTCGTGTTTTGTGTAAAATACCCACGGCGGATCATCACCACTCGGGCGTTTGAAATTCTGCGACGATCGATGAAGCGCACATCACAGGCAATCGGTGTGGATCTCGTCGCTGTGCAGGCCGACGGCGACCATCTGCACGTTATGATCTGCTACCCGCCTGGCATCAGTCTGTCCGAGATCGTCCGGCGACTGAAAGGGGCATCGTCGCGACACCTGCGCCAGCACCGGCTGCCGGAAGTTCTTAAGCAACTCTGGGGCAATGCCTTCTGGTCACCAAGCTTCTTCGTCGTCTCTTGCGGCGGCGCACCGCTGGGTGTCATCAAGGAATACGTCGATAACCAGGACAACCCTCATCGCAAGCGGAGACCAAAGGTCCAATCAGACGCGATCAGGAAAAGCGCAGGGCCCTATCCCCGGACTGAAGTCCGGGGATTGCGGGCCAACTTATGATGTTCGATTGACCGAGGTCACAGAAGTCCGAAAATCGAGGTCCAAAACAAACGGAAAAATTACTCTGCGCAGGACCAAACACAAGAGAACGACTACGACAAGCTCACCAGCGCCATGCAAAGCCCGCCGGGCTCACGAGTCTCCAAAAGCAAGATTATCTGCGGATTTCGCCCAATCAAGAAACCTGATCAACATGTCGTCGACCTGAACGTCCGATGGCAGGATAGGTCTGGCAAAGCTGAGGCCGGCAACGGACTTCGCGCGCGACAGTGCGACGTAAAGCTGCCCTGGCGCGAAAGCGCCACGGCCGAGATCCAGGCGGACATCTTCGAGCGTCAGCCCCTGACTTTTGTGGATCGTGATGGCATAGCCGACGGTCAGCGGGACTTGCTCGTATATCCCGGTGGGAGTGTCGACAATAGCTTCATCTGTGTCATCCCATTTCTGACTGGACTTGAGCCAATTTGCAGCAAAAAGACGTATCGCAGTTTCATTGCCATCGAACAGGACGGCAACCCATGCGTCTTCGAAAACACCGCTGCCATCGCAAAAATCGACGACTTCGCCAAGAGATCCGTTCACATAGCCTTGTGCCGCATCGTTCTTCACAGCCATAACGCGAGCACCCCTGTAGAGTTCTAGCCTCCGAGGTGCCGGCAAGACCGTTTTCTCTTTCTCGAAGGCCCCGCCGGCGCGGGCGTGCAACACGATACACTCACCCTCCAAATCAGCATATCGGTCACGCAACTTGCCGATCCCATCCTCGTTGTAGGCATCAGCGGCAGACCTGGTTGCAGTCAGCAATAGCGGCGCAAAACCTGATCGATGATCTCGTGCGCACCGCTGGTTCAGCCAATGCACGGCGTCATCAACGCAGCGGCCCTCCCTGATATTTCCAAGTGCGGCAATCATCTCAGGATCAGACTGACGCCAGACCTTGGTCAAAGTGGCTACCCGAATGGGGGTGCTTTGCATGACCTTGGCAGAGAAAGCAAAAGGGGTCTCGTATCCAAGGCGATCAAGGAGGTTGCGATCCTCCTCTGTCACTACAGGGGGCAATTGAAGGAAATCGCCAACCATGATGACCTGGACACCGCCAAAAGGCAGATCGGGATTGCGCAGCAACCTCAGACGGCGATCAATGCCATCAAGGATGTCGGCCCGCACCATTGAGATTTCATCGATGACAAGTCTCTGCATCCTGCGATGCACAGGTCCAAACCTCTCATCCGGCTCCATCGCTGTCACGTCGATCACGCCGATCGGCAAGCGGAAGAATGAATGAACAGTAGAAGCCTTGAGAGCCAATGCTGCAACGCCTGTGGGCGCTACAACGACCTGTTTCTCTCCACCCGGAATGCGTTTCATGTAGTCTATCAGTCGGCTCTTGCCTGTCCCGGCGCGACCAGAAACAAAAACCACCGGTGCCCCCGATCTTACCGCAGCAAGAACTTCTCTCACGCCGGTCTGATTTTCGTAGTCTAAATCCAACTCAAACCGCGCGGACGCTTGAACTGACTGACGTTCTTTTCTTAG
>NZ_JBMERN010000213.1:0-3922 GCF_049310965.1 Loktanella sp. DJP18
ATGCAAGTGACGATGGTTGTGAATGGGCGTTCGGTATCTGGCGATATCGAGGGTCGGACGTTGCTGGTTGATTTTCTGCGGGTTGGTTTGCATCTGACGGGGACGCATGTGGGCTGTGACACGTCGCAGTGCGGGGCGTGCGCGGTGCATGTGGACGGGGCGTTGGTGAAGGCCTGCACGATGTTCGCGGCGGAGGCCGAGGGTGCCGATGTCGTGACGATCGAGGGGGTGGCGGCCCCGGACGGGACGATGAGTGTCGTGCAGCAGGCGTTTCAGGATCACCACGGGTTGCAGTGCGGGTTCTGCACGCCGGGGATGGTGATGGCGGCGACGAGCCTGCTGAAGGCGAATCCGAAGCCGAGCGAGCAGGAGATCCGGCATCATCTGGACGGCAACATCTGCCGCTGCACGGGCTACCACAACATCGTGAAGGCGATCATGGCGGCCTCGGGGCAGGAGATGCCGGCGCTGGCGGCAGAGTGAGTTCGGGGGGGTGGCACCGGGGCTCTGCCCGCCGCCGGCTGGTCCTCGGACCAGTGGCGGGCCAACCGGCGACCCCGGGATATTTTGACCAGAAGAAGCAGGAGGAGGGGCTTTGATGCCTGACCTGCGACAAGGGAGAGACAGATGCCCAAGGACAGCGGAATCGGCGCCAGCAGCAAGCGGCGCGAGGATGTGCGGTTTCTGACCGGAACCGGCAACTACACGGACGACATCAACGTCTACGGCCAGCTGCACGTGCATTTCCTGCGCGCGGACGTGGCGCATGCGGTGCTGAACGGCGTGGACACCACGGCGGCGGAGGGGATGCCGGGGGTGCAGCGCATCTTCACGGCGGCGGATTTTGCGGCGGTGGGCGGTCTGCCCTGCGGCTGGCTGATCACCGACCGGCACGGCCAACCGATGCAGGAGCCCAAGCATCCGGTGCTGGCGGACGGCAAGATCCGCCATGTGGGCGAGCCGATCGCGGCGGTGGTGGCGGACACGCTGGCGCAGGCGCGCGACGCGGCGGAGGCCATCGTGCTGGATTACGAGGCGCTGCCGGCGGTGATCGACATGAAGGACGCGGTCAAGGAGGGTGCACCGAAGGTGCATGAGGAGCTGACCTCGAACCTGTGCTACGACTGGGGCTTCGTGGAGGACAACAAGCAGGCCGTCGACGACGCGATCAAGGGGGCGGCGCATGTGACCGTGCTGGAGCTGGTGAACAACCGGCTGGTGGCCAACCCGATGGAGCCGCGGGTGGCGGTGGGCGAATACAACCGCGCCGACGACATGCACACGCTGCACACCACAAGCCAGAACCCGCATGTGATCCGGCTGCTGATGGGGGCCTTCGTGCTGGGCATCCCCGAACACAAGCTGCGGGTCGTGGCCCCCGACGTGGGCGGCGGGTTCGGCACCAAGATCTTCCATTACGCGGAGGAAGCCTTCTGCACCTTCGCGGCCAAGGCGCTGAACCGCGCGGTGAAGTGGACGAGCACGCGGTCCGAGGCCTTCATGTCGGACGCCCACGGGCGCGACCACGTGACGAAGATCGAGCTGGCGCTGGACGCGGAGCACAACTTCGTCGCGGTGCGCACCGAGACCTATGCCAACATGGGGGCATACCTGAGCACCTTCGCGTCCTGCACGCCGACCTGGCTGCACGGCACGCTGATGGCGGGCAACTACAAGACGCCGCATATCTACGTGAACGTGAAGGCGGTGTTCACCAACACGGTGCCCGTCGACGCCTACCGCGGGGCGGGCCGGCCCGAGGCCACGTTCCAGCTGGAGCGGGTGATCGACAAGGCGGCGCGCGAGCTGGGCGTCGATCCTGTGGCGCTGCGGCGGCAGAATTTCATCACCCAGTTCCCCTACGCGACGCCCGTGGCGGTGGAATACGACACCGGCGACTACCACGCCACGATGGACAAGCTGGAGGAGATCGCGGACTTCAAAGGCTTTGCGGCGCGCCGGGCCGAGAGCGAGGCGAAGGGCCGCCTGCGCGGCCTCGGCATCAACTGCTACATCGAGGCCTGCGGCATCGCGCCGTCGAACCTTGTGGGGCAGCTGGGCGCGCGGGCGGGTCTTTACGACGCGGCCACGGTGCGGGTGAATGCCACGGGCAGCATCTCTGTGATGGTCGGCGCGCACAGCCACGGGCAGGGACACGAGACGTCCTTCCCGCAGGTGATTTCCGAGATGATCGGCATCCCCGAGGACCAGATCGACATCGTGCACGGCGATACCTCCAAGATCCCCTTCGGGATGGGCACCTACGGGTCGCGCAGCCTGGCGGTCTGCGGATCGGCGATGGTGCGCGCGGCCGAGAAGGTGATCAACAAGGCCAAGAAGATCGCGGCGCATCTGATGGAGGCCAGCGAGGGCGACATCGAGCTGAAGGATGGACGGTTCAGCGTGGCGGGCACCGACAAGTCGGTGGCCTGGGGCGACGTGACGCTCGCGGCCTACGTGCCGCACAACTATCCGCTGACCGACATCGAGCCGGGGCTGGAGGAGACGGCCTTCTATGACCCGGCGAACTTCACCTACCCGTCGGGGGCCTATGCCTGCGAGGTCGAGCTGGACCCGGCGACGGGACATGTGAAGATCGAGCGGTTCTCGGCGGCGGACGACTTCGGCAACATCGTGAACCCGATGATCGTGTCGGGGCAGGTGCATGGCGGGATCGCGCAGGGCATCGGCCAGGCGATGCTGGAAGGCTGCGTCTACGACAGCGACGGGCAGCTGCTGTCTGCCTCCTACATGGACTACGCGATGCCGCGGGCGGGGGACGTGCCGTTCTACACGGTCGACCATTCGTGCCAGACGCCCTGCACCCACAACCCGCTGGGCGTGAAGGGCTGCGGCGAGGCGGGCGCGATCGGCTCTCCGCCATCGCTGGTGAACGCGGTGCTGGACGCGATCAACTCCGGCCCGGGGAAAAAGGTGGAGCACATCAACATGCCGCTGACGCCTGCCCGTGTCTGGGCCGCGATGCAATGATCTGAGAGGGGAGGACCGGGGGCCAGCCCCCGCCGCCGGCTGGTCCTTGGACCAGTGGCGGTCCAACCGGCGGCCCCCGGAGTTTATCTGGCCAGATGAAGGGGGACCCCCGCCTCTGGCCGCAGGGAAAGGACGAGACACATGTATGCATTCGAATTGGAGCGGCCCACCACGCTGGCCGAGGCGGTGGCGGCGATCAAGGACGGCGGGCAGCCGCTGTCGGGCGGGCAGACGCTGATCCCGACGCTGAAGGCGCGGCTGGCGGACCCGGGGCGGCTGGTCAGCCTGCATTCCGTGCCGGAGCTGAAGGGGGTCTGCACCGACGACGCCGGGCGGCTCTGCATCGGGGGGGCGACGACCCATGCGACGGTGGCGGCCGAGGCGGGGGCCTACCCGGCGCTGGCGTCCCTGGCGGCGCGGATCGGCGATCCGGCGGTGCGCAACCGCGGCACGATCGGCGGGTCACTGGCCAACAACGACCCGTCGGCCTGCTACCCGGCGGCGGCGCTGGCCTCTGGGGCGGTGATCGTGACCGACCGGCGTGAGATCGCGGCGGACGACTATTTCCAGGGCATGTTCGCCACGGCGCTGGACGAGGGCGAGATCATCACGCAAGTGAAGTTCCCGGTGCCGCAGGCGGCGGCCTACGAGAAGTTCATCCAGCCCGCGTCCCGCTTTCCGCTGGTCGCGGTCTTCGTGGCGCGCTTCGCCGACGGCGTGCGGGTGGCGATCACCGGCGCGTCCGAGGGCGGCGTGTTCCGCTGGACCGCCGCTGAAGAGGCGCTCTCCGCCACCTTCGACGCGAGCGCCCTCGACAGCCTGCGCATGGACCCCGACCACATGATCGCCGACCTGCACGGCGACAAACCCTACCGCGCACACCTCTGCGCCGTCATGACCAAACGCGCCGTCAAAAACGCGAAGTGACGGG
>NZ_JBMERN010000214.1:0-3867 GCF_049310965.1 Loktanella sp. DJP18
CAGGTCTGCGCGGTCATTTTTCCAGATGCGGCAGCAGGGCATCGGTCAGGGTGCGGCGCGAGCCTTGCGTCGACTGGACCACACCGCATTTCTCGATTTCATCGAGGATGACGATCGGACCGGCGTGGCGCTCCCGCAGGATCGTCTGGATCAGCTTACCGGGCGGTGCACCGCCCCATCCGCGTTGCGCTTCTGCAAGTGAGAACGATGCGGGCTCGCCCGTCTCCTCGATCATCGTCGTCGGCACCCCGAGGTGATGTGCCAAGCGCCGCGCCCAGAAGCTCTTGCCGATGCCCGGCGCGCCGATCAGGATCAGTGGGTTGAACCGCAAGCCAGGTAACTCATCCTGGGCGGAGGCCCGTAGGCCATGCCAGACCAACTTAGTGGCCGGCGCCATCCACGGCATCTCGGCATGCAGGGCCGCTGCGATCTCGTCGGCCTCATGCTTCGTCGCGATCCGCGCGTCATAATCTCAAACGCCTTATTTCGCTGGGCTTCGTGGTGATCCCGACTGGGTTCGAACCAGTAACCTGCCCCTTAGGAGGGGGCTGCTCTATCCAATTGAGCCACGGGACCACATGCCTTCATTGCCTTGAAATGCACGCACCGTCAACGCGGACGGTGGGAGGCTTGGACAACGGAACCTCGGAGGGATATTGATGTTCGTGACACAAGAGAATGGATGAGACCGTGATCAAGCCGCCCCGCCGCCCGATGACCCTGCGAGACGTCTCAGAAGCCTCTGGCGTCAGTGAAATGACGGTAAGCCGGGTCTTGCGCAACAAGGGGGACGTCAGTGCGGCAACGCGCGCCAAGGTGAAGGACGCAGCCAAGCGACTGGGCTACGTGCCGAACCGCATCGCAGGGTCACTGGCGTCCAGTCATGTCAACCTTGTTGCCGTCATCATTCCCTCTCTCAAGAATATGGTCTTTCCCGAAGTCCTGTCCGGAATTTCCGACGCGCTGGACGGCACTGCCCTGCAACCGGTGTTCGGGGTGACCGAATATCGGCCCGAGAAGGAAGAGAAGGTCCTTCTTGAAATGCTGTCATGGCGCCCGGCCGGCATCATCATCGCGGGGCTTGAACATTCCGACCCGTCGCGCGCGATGCTGGCGCAGGCCGGGATTCCGGTGGTCGAGATCATGGACACCGACGGCGACCCCATCGACGCCTGTGTCGGAATCTCGCATCGGCGGGCCGGTCGCGAGATGGCCGAGGCGATCATCGCTGCAGGCTACCGGCGCATCGGGTTCATGGGGACGCAGATGCCTCTCGACCATCGGGCCCGCAAGCGGTTCGAGGGCTTTACGCGGACGTTGGCCAAATCCGGGATCGAGATCACGGACAGGGACTTCTACGCCGGCGGGTCGGCCCTGACAAAGGGAAGAGAGATGACGCAGGCGATGCTGGAACGGCATCCGGATCTTGATTTCCTGTATTATTCCAATGACATGATCGGGGCAGGGGGCCTGATGTATCTACTGGACAAGAATGTCGATATCCCCGGCCGGATCGGACTTGCGGGCTTTAACGGCGTCGAGCTTCTGGCGGGGCTGCCGCGTCGGCTGGCGACGATGGACGCCTGCCGCTATGAGATCGGAAACCGTGCGGCAAAGATCATCGCGGCGCGCGTGGCCGGGACCGATCCGGGCGAAGAGTTGGTTCAGCTGATCCCGCGGATCGAACTGGGTGACACGCTGTCGCGGATTCGCCCAGAGGCCTTGTAACGGTCCAGAAAGCCCGCGATCCGGTCCAGCGGCATCGCCTTTCCGTATAGCCAGCCCTGCGACAGGCTGCACCCCTTTTTCAAGAGCCAGTCTTGTTCGGCCTGCGTCTCGACGCCCTCGGCCAGGACGCAGATATCAAGGCTGTTGGCCATGCCGATGATGGCACCTGTCAATTTCTGAAGCTCTTCGTCGGTGTCGATGTGCCGCACGAAGGTCCGGTCGATCTTGATCTGCGACACCCTGAACTTGCGCAGGGCGGCAATCGCCGCATGGCCGGTGCCGAAATCATCCAGTTCCACCACGAAACCGGCTTCGACCATCGCCTTCACGTTGTCGAGGAAGTGGCTTGTGCGCTCGTCCAGCAACGTCGACTCCAGCAATTCGATCCTTAGCCGCTGCCGCGCGGCTCCGACTCTCTGCAACGCTGCCTCCAGTCGTTGCAGCAAGCGGGGGTCGCTGAGCTGTGCGGTCGACATGTTGATGCTGACGCTGAGGTCCGAGGCCCCATGATCGTCAAGCCAGCGCAGCGCGTGGCAGGCGGCGTCCATCATCAGGGTGTCTAGCGCGTCGGTCAGGCCCGCCCTTTGCGCCACGTCGAGGAACTCTCCGGCGCTGAGCAGGCCGCGGCGCGGGTGCGTCCAACGCAATAGCGCCTCGAACCCGATGCAGCACTGACGCGATGCGTTAATCTGTGGCTGGAAATGCGCTTCGAACTCATTGCGTTCCAGTCCCACCTGCAACTCGCGCGCCAGTGCGTTTGCCGTCAGGACGTGGTCGCGCATGTCGCTTTCAAAGAACTGCGCCACACCGCCAAGCTTCTTGGCTTCGTAAAGCGCGAGGTCAGCCGCCGTCAGCACCGTGCCCCGCGCCGTCATGCCGGCGTCCAGCTCGAGAATGGCGATGCCGACCGATGCCCCAACATGCATGAACTGGCCGGCGTAGCCGATCGGTTCCATGATCCGCGAGATGATCTGATCCGCGAAGGCACCGATGATGGAACGATTTACGGACATCCGACGCACCACGATGAACTCATCGCCGCCGACCCGCGCCGCGAATTCGCCGGGCCCGACAGCGCTTTCCAGTAGGGCGGCGCAATGTTTCAGGACATGGTCGCCGGCCTCGTGGCCATAGACGTCGTTCACGGCCTTGAAGCGGTCAAGGTCCATGTGCAGCACGACGACACCTTCATCGCAGGCCAGTCCGTCGGCGGCATGCGCGATGTCTTCCAGCAGGTTGCGTCGGTTGCGAAGGCCGGTCAATTCGTCGGTGACGGCGAGCCTGCGCAGGGCATGCTGCTGTTCCTTCATCTGGGTGATGTCGACCCGCATGCCGACGCGCCCGCCGTCCGGGGTCGGGCGCTCCACGATCCGCAGCCAACGCCCGTTGGACAGTTTCTGCTCGAAACCGTCAGGGATAAACCGATGGTGCAGCAGCCGTTTCGCCAACCATTCGTCCTCCCGACCGATGGTTTCGGCATATTCGCCGTTCTGCAGACCGAACCGCAGAATATCCTCGAACCGGGTCCCTTGCTGCATCATCGGGGCCGTTTCGGGATAGAAGATGCGATAGGTCTCGTTGCAGATCACAAGACGATCGTCTGCATCATACAGCACGAATCCATCCGACAGCGCATTGATCGCCGTCTTCATCTGCCGTTCCGCGTCATCCGCGCATTTGAGGGCAGTCAGCGTTTGCGTGACGTCCTGAGCCAGAATGACGATAGATCGCTCTTTGTCGGGCATGCGCATGATGTCGACGTCATAGATCTTTGGCCCCAGCCCGGTGACCCTGATGCGGATCAGTTTGCGCCGGATGCACGCAAACCGGTTCAGGACACGTGCGACGACAGGTGCAGGCAGGTCGGGGATCGCGTCCATCACGGTGACGCGCTGCAATTCCCGCATGGACTTGCCGATCGCGCTGCGGGCATGACCGTTGGCTGCAACGATGCGCAAATCCTTCGCATTCAAAACCAGAATCGCCTGACACGAGTTTTCGAACAGCGGCAACAGGATGTTCCTGCCGATGATCTGCTGAATCGCAGTCAGCTCTGCATTCTGAACAGGATCTACTTGCATAAAAACTCTCGCGCACGGGTGAGGCGACGTTAGGCGTCACGCGTGAATCAAGCTTTAA
>NZ_JBMERN010000215.1:0-3844 GCF_049310965.1 Loktanella sp. DJP18
GTTATCACGAGGAAGGCATAATGCGGAGGAGGTCCGCCAAGGTACTGGTTTACAGCAGTTACCAGCATTTTTCCTCCGCATTATCTGTAGCGCCGATCAGAGCGTATCGAGCCAGTCGAGCACGCTTTGGTCGCGCCGCCACGAGGGCGGACTACCGGTCTTCGGTTTCTCAACCCGTTCCAGCGCCTTGCGTTTGGTTTCCAGGTTGGCCTGGGCGTAGTGGTTTGTGGTCTCAAGGCTGACGTGGCCGAGCCAGCTTCGGATGACCGTGACGTCGACGCCAGCGGCAACGAGGTGCACCGCAGTCGCGTGCCGGAAGCTGTGCGGGGTCACATGCTTTGCTGCCAGCGTCGGCGTGATTGTTTCGGCCGCCCGAACATAGCACGCCAGTTTGAAGCGCACACCTGAAGCACTGAGCGGGTTGCCGTAGCGGTTTACAAAGAGCGGGGCGTCGGCTGGTCTCGGCACGCGCTCCAGCAGAGATCGCAGCAACTCGACCGTCTCTGGCCAAAGCGGACTGATCCGCTCCTTCCGGCCTTTTCCGTACAATCGCACGCAGGCGGGTGCCTCGAACCTAATGGCCTGCGGATAGAGATCAAGCGCTTCCTGGATACGAGCGCCAGTGTTGTAGAGGAACGACAGCAAAGCATGATCCCGCTGGCCGATCAGCGTTGACCGGTCGGGTTGCGCCAGGATCGCCTGCACTTCTTCGGGCTCAAGGTAATCCGGCGCGCAGATCGGTGCCTTTTTCGTGGGGACATTCATGACGTCCGCGCATTGTGCTATCAGTTCCGGTTCGCGCGTTGCCACAAAGCCGAAGAAGCTGCGCAGGGCAGCAAGGCGGCAATTGCGGGTACCGATCGTGTCGCCGCGTACAGTCTCAAGATCATGCAGGAAGGCGATGACCTCTGTGGCGGTCAACTCGCTCAGCGTGAGACGAACAACCGGTTTGCTACAACGGGCTGCTACAAAGCGCAGAAAGAGCCGCCAGGTATCACGATATGACTTGACGGTGTGTTGTGACGCGTTGCGTTGCTGAACCATCCAGTCGGTAAAGAACATGCGCAGCAACTGGGGGAGCGGATCTAACTTCATGATACCACCTCGGCCGGTTCGGCGTTGCCAAGCGGATAGGTGAATGCCCGGAACCGCTCGTTCGCTTCATGCAGCAACTCCTGGGTCACAGTGATGTAAACCAGCGTGGAGTTGATGTCGCGGTGGCCAAGATATGTTGCTAGATACGGCAGTTTTTCCTGCGGGTTCAAGCCTTGCCGGTACCATTCAAGGATCCGGTGAACGACGAAGGTATGCCGGAGATCATGGATGCGTGGCCCGATCTTGCCTGCAGCTGGTTTCAAACCGGCCATGCGCAGAATGGCGACGAGGTGGGTGCTGATGGACGCCCGGCAGTACTGCCGGTTATTCTGATCATGCCAGAACAAGCCAGCGTCAAAGCTGTGCGAGACGTTGGCCTCCTGCCGCGCCTTCAGAAGCGCGCGTAAGGCATTCATTGCGCTGTCTGATAGTGGCAGGATGCGCGACTTGAAGAACTTCGTCTTCCGGATCGCGATAGTCCCGGCCTGCATGTCAACGTCGCCGAGCGTAAGCCTGGCAATTTCGCCGACCCGCAATCCAGCGCAATAAGCCAGAACCAGCGTGGTGTAGAGATTGATCGGACGCGACGGCGCGCGCGGCGACGGATAGGTTCGGGCGATGGCAAGCAGTTTCCGGATATCCTCGGGGCTGTAGATATACGGACGCCGCCAGCTGTGCGCGACCTGTTTCGTAGGCCGATTGTCGGGGGGCCGTTTGGGCCGCGAGGGATCGTCATGACAGAGGGCCTTGTTCAGGATACGCGCCAGTTTCTCGCATTCCGCAGGATGGTTCGCGGTCGCCTTCGTCCTGCGGTAGTGCTCAAGCAGGGTCTCCAGTGGCTGGCTATCAAGATCGGGTCGTTGCTGTAGAAAGCGGTCAAACCTGCGGCATATGGCGTCAGCGGCTTCATACCGGTAGCCCCTGCGCTGCATCCGTTCGACATGGTCGCGCATCAGCTCTCCCAAGGGACTCGCAAACGGTCGCGGCTGTCGCAACGCTTCGAGCGCCTGATCGGGATCAGGGGTCATCAAAGCCCCTATGATGCCCGTGTCACCGTGGGCATTATATTCACGCCGAAGGTCGGTGATCGGGTTACTCTCAATCCTTCCGTCATTCACCAGGGCGTCAAGGAAGCGAGCAACAATGCGAGCGCGGTGCTGCACTGTCGAGCGGGCCCAGACCTCACCGCGTTCACGCAACCAATATTCAAGTGTCCGTCGATCGGTTGCACCACATTGCAGCGCCGCCCGCCGAAAGCTTTCCAGCGCTTGTCGGTAGTAGATCGGTGATATCGCGTAGTTCAAAGGAAGCTGGGCGATGTAATGCTTGATGATCTCTTCGCCATCCTGGGGCCAACGCCTCATTGTTTCACCTCCCGGCCTGGAAGATCTATGGCGATCGCACGAAGATCCTCAGTGGCAAGCTTCAAATATTGAATGGTTGCTTCGGATGATCTGTGACCAAGCACATCACCGATAATCTTGCGTGGGGTCGATGCCCTGAGCATGCTGACTGCGCGGGCATGGCGGAAGATGTGTGGCCCACGCTTGCCAACCGGTTCAATTCCTGCGGCGGCGAGACGCCGCTTGACCACACCATAAAAGCCGCCCGTCTTCATCGCTTGATAGGGTGCCCGGCTCCTCAAAAAGACGGTGCGCACATCTGCCTGTGGGCGGCCATCGCGCAAGTAACGCAGGACCGCGTTCCCCACCGGTTCCATCAAGGGCAGCATGGCCATGACATTGGTCTTGGAACGCTGCACCCGCAGGGTATCGGCACGCCAGTTGAAATCGTCTATTTGCAACCGACCGACCTCGCCTGAGCGAAGGCCATACTTGGCAAGGATTTGAAGAATGGCGTGATCGCGCAAACCCATTGGCGAGACGTCCTGCCCCGCCAACTCTAGCACATGTACGATCTGTTCGGTGGTTAGAATCGACGGAATGCCCTCATAGGCATAGAGCAGCGGTGCAATCACGTGGCCTGAGAGATCATCGCCGTGCAGCTTGCTACGATGCAAATGGCGCAGAAAGCCCCGCAACCGCTCGGCCACATCCTTGAGCGATTTGCGGGTCAGACCCGGTGTCCGGCTATCCATGTAAGCATCGATGTCGCGCACGCTCAGATCGGCAAAATCGGCTTTCCCATTTCGCTCGGTAAGCCACCTGCAGAAGTGGCGTGCCTCCCACATCAGCGCTTTGATTGATGGCTTCGCCAATCCGCGTTCTTCGCTTAACCAGAGTTCGTAAGCGGCGCAGACAACCCGGCTTTCTTGTTCCGCCGCGCTCGCAGCTGGCGGTGCCGGCGGCCATTCTGCCAAAGCGGAACGCAGCAAGGCATAGATGCCCGAGCGCGGTATCGATCTCCATTTGGCAGCAGGTGAACGCCCACGATCCTTTTCAAATTGGCGCGCGGCGTGATCCAGATAGCGCGCGACAAGGTCCGGCGCCACGTCGCACAGATCGATCTCGCGAGCTTGCAGCCAGGACAGGAACTGGCCCGCATAGAGACAATAATTGCTCACGACAGTTGGACTATAGCGCTGCTCTTGTAACGTCTCGCGAAGCTTCAAAAGTGCTTTGGGGGTTGATGGTGACATTTGGTTCTCCTTGGGTTGGTCGATCAACCAGGAGAACTTCCAGTCTCAAATAATGCGCAGCAGGTATGGCAATCCCAAAGCCCAACTCATTGAAATGTAGAAGACAATAAAATCGACCTCCGCATTATGTCTTCCTCGTGATAACTTGAA
>NZ_JBMERN010000216.1:0-3811 GCF_049310965.1 Loktanella sp. DJP18
CAGCTCTCGATCAGAAATCGACGGCGCAGCTGTCATCTTGCCATCAAACGCGGCGGCCAAGTTCTCGATCGCCGCTTTCTTCCAGCCGGTGATCATCGTCGGATGAATGTCGTATTTTTTGGCCAGCTCGGCCGTCGTCAGTTCCTCGCGGATGGCTTCCAAAGCCACCTTCGCCTTGAACTCCGATGTATAGCGCTTGCGTTTCGTCATGTCGGCTCGGTCCTTCATCAGTCGCTAAAGCTTAGCAACTGGTCCGAAATCCTGCGACCACCTCTCACAGCCCGATCCGTTACAGAGTGCAGGAGATTTTATGCTGTTCCTCCGCCATACGTGATCCCGCCGGAAAAAAGGGAATCGGTTCGCTCAGCTGATCACCAGTTCGTGAGCGCTGTAACGAACGGCTTCGCCAGCGGACGTGTCAGTGTGGCCCGATGCAAGGGCCCGATCTGGTTCAACATGGAGAACGACATGACCCTCATGAAATCGAATATCGGACTTGGTGCCGCGCTGACCTGTGCGCTGACACTGGTGGCTGCGACCGGTGCCCATGCACAGGACAACATGGAGAAGTGCTTCGGCGTATCGCTGGCCGGGCAGAACGACTGTGCGGCAGGTCCGGGAACGACCTGCGCCGGCACATCGAAGGTGGATTTCCAGGGCAACGCCTGGACATTGGTGCCGGCCGGCACCTGCGCCACGATGGAACTGCCTGCGGCCGCCGACGGCACCGCCCGCATGGGCGCTCTCGAGGCGCTGACCCGCGACGTCCCTGCGTGACGTGACCGACGGGCGGGGGGTGCCCCCCCCGCCACGACTTTCAGGGAGGATCGCATGAACACGCTGCCAAACGCTGTCGGTGTCGGCTTCAAGCCGGACCATTTCGGGGCCATCCGCCAGGACCCCGGTCCGGTCGGCTTTCTGGAGGTCCATGCCGAAAACTACATGGGTGCCGGCGGTCTGCCGCATGCGCAACTAACGTCGCTGCGCGCCGATTTCGCCCTGTCGGTGCATGGTGTGGGCTTGTCGATCGGCGGGTCGCGGCCCGTCAACGCCGCGCATCTGGCCCGGCTCAGGACGCTGTGCGACCGGTACGAGCCTGCCAGCTTCTCGGAACATCTGGCCTGGTCAAGCCACGGGACCGACTATCTGAACGACCTGCTGCCGCTGCCCTACACGGACGAGACGCTGGCGCTGGTCTGCAATCATGTGGACGCGGTGCAGACGGCCCTGGGCCGCCAGATGCTGTTGGAAAACCCGTCGACCTATGTGACCTTCGTACAGTCCACCATGCCAGAAGTCGCCTTTCTAAAGGCGGTTGCGGATCGCACCGGATGTGGGCTGCTGCTGGACGTGAACAATGTCTTTGTGTCCTGCGTGAACCACCGGCTTGACCCGCGTGCGTGGCTTGCGGACTTTCCCATGAACCATGTGGGCGAAATTCATCTGGGCGGTCATGCCGAGGAAGAACTGCCCTCCGGGCCGCTGCTGATCGACGCGCATGGCACCCCGGTCGCGGACCCGGTCTGGGCGCTTTATGCAGAGGTCGTGGCCCGGGCGGGGCCGCTGCCGACCCTCGTGGAATGGGACAACGACGTGCCCGCATGGCCCGTCCTGCGGGCCGAGGCGGCGCGGGCAAACGCGATCCTGCAGGACGCGATCCTGCAGGGTGGAGGGCTGGGCCGTGTTCGCGTATCCTGACTTCACGGCGGCCTTCGACGCCGCCCTGAGGGGCGCCACACTGCCCGATGGGGCGACCGCGGTGGTGCCGCAGGAGGTCGAGCGCCGCTTTGCCGTCTACCGCAACAACGTGGCGGTCAGCCTGACAGCGGCGCTGGCCAAACGGTTTCCCGTGATCGAACGTCTGGTCGGGGAAGCGTTCTTTGGCGCGATGGCCCGCATCTATGCCGAGGCGCATCGCCCGCAATCGCCCGTGTTGCTGGCTTGGGGCGACAGCTTTGCCGCCTTTCTAGCCGACTTTGGGCCACTGGCGGCTTATCCCTACATGGCCGACGTGGCTCGGATCGAATACGCGCGCGGCGTGGCCTTTCATGCAGCAGATGCAAGGTCGGCCCGCACCGAGAGTTTCCTTGACGCCGACCCGTCACGGCTGACGCTGCGGCTGCACCCCTCGGCGCAGGTGATCCGTTGCAACCATCCGGCGGTGTCGATCTGGCGGCACAATCAACCGGGTGCGACGCCCGACAGTCTGACCCTTGCCGGGTCCGAAATCGCGCTGATCCTGCGCGATCGCAGCTTCGACGTCCCTGTCTTCGCCATCGGCGAAGGCGACGCCGAGTTGCTGGACCATCTGCGCCGCGGTGCCACGCTGACGACGGCGGCAGAGCTTGCCCAATGGGCGGCACCGGGACACGACGCACAACCCCTGATCCGGCACCTGATGCAGATGGGCGCCATTCTCGATCCGAAGGGGGACACCTGATGCTTGCCATACTGACCCGGTTGAACGCCTTGTTCGACCGCATTCCGCACGATGTCGTGGCCCTTGCCCTGCGGGTGTTTCCCGCGATGGTCTTCCTGCAATCCGGGCGCACCAAGGTCGATGGCGTGTTTTCGATCAAGGACTCAACCTGGTTCCTGTTCGAACACGAATACGCGCTGCCCCTGATCCCGTCGCAGCTTGCGGCGGTCTTGGGCACCACGGCAGAGCATGTGTTGCCGATCCTGATGATCCTTGGCCTTGCCACGCGGGTGTCGGCATTGGGGCTGCTGGGCATGACGGCAGTGATCCAGATCTTCGTCTATCCCGATGCCTGGGTCACGCATGGCCTGTGGGCCGCGGCATTCCTGGCGCTGATCGCACGGGGTCCGGGCGCTGTCTCGCTCGACCGGGTTCTGGGAATCGACGGCGCAGGGATGCGGACCGCGCGCCGGCTGGCCCCGGTCACATGATGCGGCGGCGCGCGGTCCTGTCGGCCGTCGCGCTTCTGTGGCCGTTCCACCTGTCGGCACAGGCGCGCAATCCCTACGGCGCGACGTGGCCGCAGACTGACTTTGCCCGGTCGGACATCGATCTGGCCGAGGTCATCTCCGGCGGGCCACCAAAGGACGGCATCCCGGCGCTCAGCGATCCTGCCTTCATCGCCGCCAACTCAGAGACCCGCCTGTCCAACCGCGAACCTGTGATGACGGTGGCCTTGCCCGGCCAGGCGGCGCGCGCCTATCCGATCCGGTATCTGATGTGGCACGAGATCGTGAATGACAACATCGACGGCGTGCCCGTGCTGGTGACATTCTGCCCGCTGTGCAACACCGGCATGGTCTTCGACCCGCGCCTTGACGGGCGCCATTTGACATTCGGCGTGTCAGGTCTGCTGCGGTTTTCCGACATGATCATGTATGACCGCGACACAGAAAGCTGGTGGCAGCAGGCATTGGGACAGGGGATTGTCGGCACCCATGCGGGGCGGCGGTTGGAACAGCTCGCCGCCCCGATGGAAAGCTGGGGCGCGTTCCGCGCGGCCCATCCTGACGGTCTGGTGATGGCTGAACCCGACTGGTCGCGGTCCTATGGCAGCAATCCCTACGAAGGGTATGACACCTCGCGCCCCTTTCTTTACGCGGGCGAAGACCCGCCGCACGGCATCGACCCGCTGGAACGGGTCGTCCGCGTCGGCAACCGGGCCTGGCCCCTGTCCCGCCTGTCGCAGGCCCGCGACATCCGAGAGGCCGGCGTCATCCTGCAGTGGTCCGAAGGGCAGGCCTCGGCGCTCGACAGCCGCAGCATCGGCGCGGGCCGCGAGGTCGGCAACATCCGTGTTACCGATGCGGCGGGGCTGGACGTGGTGCATGA
>NZ_JBMERN010000217.1:0-3794 GCF_049310965.1 Loktanella sp. DJP18
CTGTGTGAAAACTATCGGGTGCTCTCCAAATCGCCCAAAAAGGCCAGATTTGCAGCCTCTTTCGTTGATCTGATGGGTAAACAGGTCAGCACGTCGACACGAGCGGCAGCAAAAGAAGCGAAATTTTGAGTTTTCACACAGTCTGCCACGTTTGAAGAAACCGTTGTTGCGCTGATTGATCGATCGCTAAATCACGCCCGGATGTACTGCCACCCGTCGCGTTGCCGCTCGGCCAGATGCAGCACGGCGGCTCTGACGACCGTCAGATCTGCCGGTGCGGTACGACCCGTATGCGCCAACGAGTTGTCGCAGATCCTCAGCAGCGCATCCGTCTCGGGGTCCGGCTGATCGAGGGCGGCAGCCACGGCACCGGCGTTCACCACGATTTCGCACCGGGCGTCGGGCGCGGCCTTCAGCAGGTTGCGCGCATTGCTGCGCGCACGCATCAGCGCCTCGGGCTGCGGCGCGTGGATGACGACGCTGAGGGGTGTCACAAGGCTGCTCCGATCCGTTTTTCGATGGCATCCAGCACGGGGTCGGCGCGGTCGCGCGGTCTGGCGATGCCGACCCGTTCGTCCATCACGATCCCGGCCGGACTGCCCGCCAGCACGATGATGCGATCCGCGAGGAAGACGGCCTCGGCGATGTCGTGGGTGACGAAGAGCACCGCCTTGCCACTCACTTGCCACAAGCGCAGCAACTCGTCCTGCAGGCTTTCGCGGGTCAGGGCATCCACCGCGGAAAACGGCTCGTCCATCAACAACAGGTCGGGCTGGACCGCCAGCGCCCGGGCAATGCCGCCGCGCTGGATCTGCCCACCGGACAGCTGGTGCGGATAGCGATGGGCGAGGTGGCTCAGACCCGTCAGCTCCAGCACTTTATCGACGCGGGCCCGGCCGGCCGCGGCGGAGATCTTCAGACCTTCAAGCCCGTAGCCGATATTGCCGCGCAAATCGCGCCAGGGCATCAGCCGGCCATCCTGAAATACGATAGCCCGGCGACGACGGTCCGGCGCCGCGGTCGTCGTCACCGTCACCGTGCCGCTGTCAGGCTCTACAAGTCCGGCCACCACCCGCAGCAATGTCGACTTACCTACGCCAGAACTGCCGACGATGGCCACAAATTCCCCTGGTTCGACCACAAGATCGAAACCCTCCAGCACGGACTGCGCGGCGCCCCGAAAGCGCAGGCCGATGCCCCGCGCGTTCAGGACGGGCGCCATTGCAGCACCCTCCCTTCGACCAGTCCAAAGACGAGGTCGCTGAGGCTGTAGACGAGCGAGATCGCCAGCATGTAGACGACGACAGCGTCATAGGCCCCGACCCCGGCGGCGGCATTCATTTCCTGCCCCATGCCCGGCACGCCCAGAAGTTCTGCCGCGATCAAGGTCATCCAGGCCTGCCCGACGCCAGTGCGCAGGCCCGAGAAGATACCCGGCGCCGCCCCCGGCAGGGTCACGGTCCGGTGCCGCCGCCAGAAGCTGCCGTGGCCGAAGGCGCGGGCCAGTTCATCCAGACGGGGATCCAGATTGCGGATGGCCGAAGCGGTAGCGAAGTAGTTCACCCAGAACACCCCGATTGAAATCACGAAGGCCGCCCCCGCATGGCTAACCTTGAACCAGGCGATCGCGAAGATCACCCAGGCCAGCGGCGGGATCGGACGCAGGACGCGTGCGATCCATCCGTGCAGGTCATCAAAACTGCGGCTGGTCGCCGCCAGAAAGCCGACCGACACCCCTGCCAGGCTCCCCAGCCCCAGACCCCAGACATAATGGATCATGCTAGACCCGATGGCCGGAAGGAGCCGGTCCGTACGCACTTCGGACAGGAAGGCGGCAGGCAAGGCGAAGGGATCGGGCACCGTGCCTGGGCGCATCCATTCGAAATACTGCGCCGCCTTCCACAGACCGATGAACAGCACCAGTCCCGCCAGCCCCATCAGGGCGCGGCGCCGCCGGTCCCCGGACAGTCTGTCAGATGACAGCGAGGCCAATGTCAGTGCCCCGCGACGCTATCGTAGACGGACAGATCAAACAGCGCCTCGAGATCGACCGGCTGGCTGAGCGTGCCCTGTGCGGCCTGAAAGTCGCGCATGACGCGCGTGCCTTCGACGATCCGGTTGGGATCGGCCACGAAGGACGCGCCAGTGCGTTCGATAGCAGCTCGAATGATGGCGGGGTCCATGCGACCGCCACCGACGTATTTCGCCACCAGCGGGGCCGCCGCTTCGGGATCATTCACCAGCATATCTGTCGCGCGCTGATGCGCGGCCACGAGTGCCGCGATCTGCGTGCCATGTTCGGCCAGGACACCTTCGCGCACGGCCATCACCGCACCCGGCTGGTTGGGAAAGAGTTCCGATCCCGCGGCCACGACACGGGCGTCGGGGTCCTGCGCCAGAACGGAACTCACGACCGGTTCAAGGATCGCCGCGCCATCGACGGCCCCGGTCAGCAGCGCCTGCTGCACCTGCGCGGCACCCTGCGCGATGATCTCGACCTGCGACGGATCAATCTTCAGCCCTTCGAGAAGCCAGTACTGCAGGACCGTTTCAGGAACCGAGCCGCGCGGAAAGGTCGAGATGACGGGCTTGCGGCCGTGATCGGCGGCAAAGCGTTCGAACGCGGTCGCGGCATCGCCCTCTTCGAAATAGGGTGCAAGATCACCGATGGCCACGACTGAAATTTGCTCGATCACGTTGGAGGCCACGACCTTGATATCGGCCCCCCTTGCACGGGCCACCATCGCCGGACCGATGCCAAAATAGGCCACGTCAAGCTGACCGGCGAGCAGGGCTTGCACCATGGCCGGGCCTTCCTGGAACTGGACGAGGTCCGCCTTGATTCCGGCGTCTTCCATCCATCCCTCCTCCAGAGTGACGAAGAGCTGGGCATCGGGCAGTATCGGCAGGAATCCGATTTCGAGGCTGACGAGATCCTGCGCCATAGCGGATTGACTGGTGAACGCGAGGGCGGCGGAAACTACCAGCGTGCGAAAAGGGGTCATGTGAACACTCCATCTTTCGTGTGAATTTGGCACGCCCGTTCTAAAAAGCAAAGCGATGCTGCCATGAAAGGAACAAGGGCATACCTTAATATGCATTGAGAAGAACGAAATTCCGGTTCAACGCCACAAACCGTTGCTCGTTCATTCAAACCTCCAACCTGGAAACCTGATTCAGAAATCAGATGTGCCGTAAGGTGTGGTCAGCTTGTGCCGACCACGCCTTCTTCGATTTGTGTGACAGGGCGGAATTAGGCGACCTTGCCGCTCGCGGATCCGTCAAGGCTGGGATAATCGATATATCCCTTCTCCGTTCCCCCGTAGTAGGTATCGCCGTCGCCTTCGTTTAAGGAGGCGTGGAGGCGAAGCCGCTTCGGCAAATCGGGGTTTGCGATGAATGCCCGCCCAAAGGCCACTGCATCGGCGTGTCCTTCGGCTACAGCCTTGGCCGCGCTGTCACCATCATATCCGCCGTTGACGATGTAGAAACCGCTCCACTTTGCGCGCAGGCGGTTCATGATAGCTGTCTGTTCAGGGTCTGTCTCTGCACCCGGTGCCTGTTCCACCATGTGTAAATAGCCGAGGCCACGCTTGTTCAACTCGTCAATGAAATATCCGAAATTGGTTTCCGGGTCACTGTCAGAAACGTCGTTGAACTGACCCAGGGGTGACAGGCGGACGCCGATCCGGTTCGCCGGCCAGACCGCGGAAACGCCATCCAGAATCTCGTTGAGTATCCGAAGGCGGTTCTCTGGGGATCCGCCGTAGCCATCCGTACGATCGTTGACACCA
>NZ_JBMERN010000218.1:0-3771 GCF_049310965.1 Loktanella sp. DJP18
ATGATTGCAGCGGTGCCGGCATCCTTCTGGATGAAGGCATAGGTCACAACCAATCCGCCCGTAATCATGGACCCGAACGTCGGCACAAAGTTGAAAAGAAATGCCAACAGGGCCCACACGACGAGAAGATCGATCCGGAATAGCCAGAGCCAGACCGAATACAGGCCTGCAGTCAAGACGCCGAGGATCGCCCGAGCAACAAGATAGCGTCGCAACCGGTCTGCGATAATCGTGACGGATCGCATTGCCGTCCGCTGATCGGTCGATCCAAGCACGGTCTCGAGCTTGACGCGCCAACTTACACGTTCGATCAGCATGATGAGCGTCAGAAAAAAGATGAGCACCAGCACCGTCAAGGTCGTACCTGCTGCGAGCAGGATATCGGACGCCATTGTCGAGGCCCAGTTCATGATGCGCACGGCGATGGAATCGCCGGCACCTGAAAAGGCCGCCTTGATCTGCGGCCATAATTGCGTCGCTTGTTCGGTTTGCGACGCGGTTTCCCCAGTGGTGTCTGTAGGGCTTGTCGTCTGGCCGCTTCCGCCGGATACATTCGACGCGGTCCCGCCCTCGCCCTGCCCACCAAATTGCGGTAACAATGCGTCGACCATGGTAGGCATCGGGTAGCGGGCCATGACCTGCTGGGCGGACACCCACAGCAGCGCCACGAAGACCAGCAAGGACAAGACGATTGCGCCCATCGCGACGACGTGACCGACCCATCCGAAACGGGCGGGCACACGTGAAACGATGCTGCGGTCGAGCGGCCCGACCAGAAGGGCAAGGAAAATGGAACAGATCACCGGGATCATGAACGTCCCGGTTGCCCGCAAGGCCCAACCGGAAAGGATGACCGTGATCAGGACGATCAGCCGCAGACCGATGCGTCGGATCTGATCTGAAAAGGGAAGGTCCTGCATGCCATGTCCCGCCTGCGACGCGAAAGGATCAGAAAGTCGAAAGTTTCCCGAATATTGAAGTCACACTCCAAACAGTTACACGAAACGAGCAACTTCAGTGGTTATCAGGTGAGAGGGGCCGGCACACGCCGGCCCCCCTTTTAGTGATATATCCGATACGTCTCAGACGTCCCAGAAGCCTTCATCGCCCATGTCATCACCGATATCGGTCAATTCGGGCTCTTCGATGATGCCGGTACCGTCTTCGTCATACTGGCCGAATACACCATTCGAGAATTCGTCTTCTGACAGGGCACCGTCCGTATCCACATCGAATTCACCGAACATGCCGGTTTCACCCCAACCATCAGCAAACTCGTTGGACAGAATGACGCCGTCGCCGTCAACATCCCAAGCCTGATAGTCGTAGCCGACTTCATCGTTACCCCAGTAACCGGATGCAGAACGGCCCTCATCAATCATGCCGTATTCGGTCTCGTCGAGGTCACCGCTGACGTCGGCATCATAGGTGCCGTAGACGCCATCCGAGAATTCGGTATCCGACAGTAGACCGTCGCTGTCCTGATCCCAGGAACTGAAGATGCCGCGATCAGCAAAGCCCGTTGCGAATTCTTCTGCGCCCAACGCGCCATCGCTATTGGCGTCCCACATATCCTGTGCCAGTGCGGGTCCGGCCATCAGAGCGGCCACAATTGCAGTGGCACCTGTCAGTTTTGTGAACTTCATAGTCATGGATCGTCCTCCGTTTGTGTTCGCAGCGTCTTGCTGCATCTGCGTCCCCAATGTCGAGTCCCCGACCAATGTTCCCCGTTTGAAGATTAAAATTATGTAAGAAGGTATCGAGGCGATCCTCTTCTCCGAATTTATCTTTTTTGCTCAGTCATTTGCGGTCATGTTCATCGTGTGCGTGATTTGGTTGCGATCTTCATCTGTACGAGCACCGCAGAGTACGATGCTGCCGATAAGGAACATGTACTCATCCACGGAATTGAAGAATTATGGCCTTCGTCAGTTTTCTATTCGCATGCATGTTTGCGCTGGTCCATATCGGCATCGGCCGGCTGAGGTTCCTGGATCGCACACCGCGAAGCCGCTGGCTGTCAGCGGCCGGCGGCGTTGCCGTCACCTACATCTTTCTGCACGTCCTGCCCGAGCTTGCTGCACACAGCACGACCTTTGCAAATGAACTGAACACCACCGAGAAGGTGGCAGACGGACTGGTCTACTCGCTTTCGCTTGCCGGTCTGGTGGTGTTCTACGGACTTGAACGGGTCATAAAGGGTTTCCGGCAGACCCGTTCAGACGAGGGTGTTGCCGACGCGGGCCCCTTCTGGCTGCATATCGGATCGTTTGCAGTTTATAACCTGATCATTGGCTATCTTCTGCTTCACCGGGAAGAGTCCGGTTACGGCTCTCTCATCATCTATGGGCTGGCTATGGCGCTCCATTTCGTCACGAACGACTTTGGCCTGCGCCAGGATCACAAGGCACGCTATGACACGACGGCGCGGTGGATTCTTGCAGGAGCTGTTCTGTCAGGTTGGGTACTGGGTTGGCTGACGGACGTGTCTCAAGTCGGCGTCGGTCTTCTGTTTGCATTCCTTGCGGGTGCCGTCGTGCTGAACGTTCTGAAGGAAGAATTGCCGGACGAACGCGAAAGCCGCCTCTTGCCTTTCGTTGGTGCAGCAATGGCCTACGCTGCCCTGCTGCTCGCGCTCTGATCGTGATGGAAACAGACAGTACTGATCCGACCAGCATGTTGGGGCAATTCCGGTCTGCTTCGGTTCAGGTCTGCCCCGGCCGTCTGCGAAAAGAAGCTGTCAGCACGATGCAAGCCGTTTCCGTATGAACATCGGTGGAACAATCATTTTTCCGACGGGTTCGACCTGCACAGGTTGCAGCGGACACGTCCCGCAGCTTCATCATGGGGAGCCCCCGATGACAGCGTCGCCCGAGACCATTTCAGTCGCCTCGTCGCCCACCTCAGGCGCGGCGAGGCGACATTCCGTCGGGGCATTGATAACCGGTCTGGCTCTGATTCTGTGGGCAACCGCACTGCCGGCCTATCCCCGCGATCCCCATCAGACGCTACAGACAGTTCTTGCCGAAGATATCATGATCGTGGCGGTGTCGGACAACCCGCCCTGGGTGAAGCTTCGCGACGAGGCCCCTCCCGCCGGTGCCGAAGCCGCCCTTGTTCTGGCTTTTGCCGAGGCCTTGGGGGTGCACGTCGACTGGCTCCGACTGTCAGGTTTCGAGGCCATTCACGCGGTAGAACAAGGCAAAGCAGATCTCGCGTTCTTCGCCGTGACGTTACTGCGCACGGGGTCGCCGCGCCGACCTATGACTATTTCACCGGGGCGCTTCTGGTTGCAATGCCGCCAGGCGGCAACGCGCCCCTGAGCATCAAGGATGAAGCTGTCGCCGTACCACCCGGCATCGTGGTCGAACGTTTCATCCGCGACCGGGATGGGCAACCGGTGTCTGACCTGTCCGAAACGGACCTCGTCGCCCTGCCTCATTGGCGTGCTGAGGATCTGGACCTCGTCCCGACCGGCATCGTCCTGTCAGAAGACAAACATGTCTTTGCAGTCAGAAAGGGTGAGAACGCCTGGCTGCTGCGGCTGGAAACATTTCTCCGGACGCAGGAGCGGGACGTTCCCGCCCTGCTGCGGTCGTCGCAGTGAGGTGTGGTGCGCGCAATCTGCCAGATGGACAGCGTCAGGCCCTTGCCCGCGCACAACGGGTGCAGTTGGTGTGGCTTGCGGTGCTGGCATCCATCGTAGCCGCGATCTATTTCTCGCTTGGCAACAGCCAGGCAATGAAAACCGCCTGGATCGAGGATCTCCTG
>NZ_JBMERN010000219.1:0-3757 GCF_049310965.1 Loktanella sp. DJP18
AATTATAATGTTGATGGCTGCGAGGGACGGGTTTCATGTATCACCCCCAGGGTGCAGGTTCGGAACGGGGTGATCGGGTCGATTTCGACGCTCGCCTGCGGCTGGCGTCCGGGGCACCCAGATCAGTTCGGACGGCGGCCTACTGGTGATGCGAGAGCTTGATGACGCGTATGGGCTGTCGTGCAGACGGTTTCGCGAAAACGAGGTTCGGTTGCAACTGTACGCGCTGGCCTACACCTAGCCTACAACTCGGCCACCGTCCTGCGCTGCATCGAGCTGCCCGAGGCCATGGCCGACTGGTCGTTGACCAGCCTCCAGCTCAAGCTGATCAAGATCGGGGCCCGCGTCGTGCGTCACGCCCGCGCCATCACCTTCCAACTGGCCGAAGTGGCCGTCACCGCCCGATGGTGCGCAACATCCTCGCCGCCATCCGCCGACTACGAGCGCCACCGTCATGCGCGTGACCGCGACCCAGGCCCAAAGTGAACAAAAGCGGCAGGACAGGTATTTCTATCGCGCTGAAAATCCTCGTCTCCGGGCCAGCACGACTTTCTCAGCATCCCCGCGCGCTTGTGCTCATTTGGAACCAACATCGACCTAGGACGTTATCGAGCGGGAATGGCTATTAAACCAGAATGACCGATTAGAAGCACTTTCCCTTGAAGGATAAAGGCGATGCTTAGAACGAAAATCCTGTTTGGCGGCATCAGCGCAGTTGCAATGTCTACGGCATCGCTGCCCGCGTTCGCCGCAGCACATACCAGCAATGCACTGATGACTTGCGAAGAGTTCGTAGCCCTCACGCCAATGGAACGCCAAGCTGCAGCAAAGTCTTTGTCTACGGCCAATGCCAGCGCGGGAACAAGGGACGCCGTGACAACCAGTGAGGCAGACGGGACCGTTACAAGCACTGCAACAACGGGAACGCTGGCTGCGGACAGCCCCCCAGTCGGTATAGGTTCTGATGCCACGTTGAATGCCGATGGCAGCGCGACAATGGACGGCACAATGCCCACGGATCAATCAACTGCCGATACCGTTGCGGCGGATACTTCTGCCACTGTGGCTAGCGACAGTGGCACGACTGAAACGAACGATGCCGCTATCAGCATTGCAGACCCGTCCGAAATCGTTGTCGCCTTGCTGACAATTTGTGGCAACACGGTCAAAATGAACTGATCTGTGCTATGCCCGCATTGGCGGCGTGCGGCCTATCCGAGTGCGGTTATGCATTTCATGACCCTGTGTCTTTATGACGTAATTGCTGAAGGCATCGGTTCGAAGCATGAGGCACCCGCCTTCAGGCGTTTCCGCAACGCAGGAGATTCTCAGAGGCAAAAGCTACTTGATCCGCAGGCCTGCTAAGGCGATCTTCGCGTCAGATGGCAAGCCACTTGGGGAATGTCAGTTTAGGCTAAGCGGCATCCGTGTTTGTCGCCGACATGCCAACCCGCCCGAAAGATTGCAAAAGCTGTGCTCACCTCGCTTCGCTACCGGCTGAAAGGATTAATCTCGCACATATGGGCCCCGATTTCGGCCTATGCGATGCTGGGACTGCTGGCCGCCATGATGGCCATGGCGTTGCGCGACCTGATCCCGTCGTCGTGGGCGTTCCGAATCGGTGCGGACGCCATCGACGACCTTCTGAACATCATCGCCTCGTCGATGCTGGTGGTCACGACCTTTTCGGTGTCGATCATGGTCTCGGCCTTTTCGGCAGCCTCCGACACCGCGACGCCACGGGCCTTCCTGCTGCTCAAGACGGACCGGACGGCACAGCAGGTGCTGGCCAGCTTCATCGGGGCTTTCATCTTTTCGCTCGTCGGGATCATCAGTCTGAAGATCGGGATCTACGGGGAAGGCGGGCGGGTGATCCTGTTCGCCGCGACGATCCTGGTGCTGGTCCTGATCATATTCAACCTCGTGCGCTGGATCGGACATCTCACGACCTTCGGCCGTATGGATGATACGATGAAACGGGTTGAGGACGCCGCCGCCAATGCCATGGCCAGCCGGCTTGAGACGCCTTGGCTGGGTGCCAATCCGATGCACCGCGACACGCTGCCTGACGAGGTCGTGCCGCTGCGCAGCGATGCGGTCGGCCATGTCCAGTTAATCAACCTCGACCGTCTGAACGACTGTGCCGACGAGGCCGGGTGCAGCATCTACATCGATGTCCTGCCGGGAGAGTTCGTCTATGATGGCTCTGTTCTCGCGCATGTGCTGAACGGGCAAGTCGGCGAAGACTACGACGCCTTGTTGGGCCAGATCCGCGACTGCTTCGAGATCGGAATGAACCGCAGCTTCGATCAGGACCCGCGGTTCGGCATGATCACCCTGTCGGAAATCGCAAGCCGCGCCCTGTCGCCAGCCGTCAATGACCCCGGCACGGCCATCGACGTGGTGCGGCGCATGACGCGCGTGCTGTCGTTGTGGCAGGACCGGTCGGTGGCGGATGTTGAATTTCCGCACCTGTGGATCCGCGGCTTGCAGTCCGACGAAATGCTGCGCGACGCGTTCGCGGCCCTCAGTCGGGACGGCGCTGCGCTGTATGAGGTTCAAGTCAGCGTGCAAAATGCGTTGCTGGCGCTGGTGCGGCTGAACCCGTCGATCTTTGCAAAGGGTGCCATTGTGCAATCCGGCCGCGCCATGAGCTTTTCGCGTGATGCCATGCTGATTGCGGATGACATTGCACGCCTTGAGGCGATCGCGACCGACATCAGGGCCACTGCGGACTTGCCTGCGCCGGGGTCGCCTTTGACGCGGACCTGAAGCCTGTTCCGCCGCGATCTGGATCACGGGTTCCATTGCGGCGAAATCGGCGTCCGACAGGTGGCACTTGATCTGGAGACCGTCCGGCATGGTGCGCATCGGTGGCACCTCGCGGTCGCACAGGTCGCCTGGAACATGGTGCTTGCGCGGGCAGCGCGTCTGAAACGGACAGCCGGGGGGCGGGTTCATGGCGGACGGAATGTCGCCTTCCAGCACGATATGCTACTTCACGACGCGCGTGTCGACGATGGGGACGGCAGAGAGCAGCGCCTCTGTGTAGGGGTGGTAAGGGGGCGAGAAGACCTGATCGGTGGTGCCCAGTTCGACGACATGGCCCAGATACATGACCAGCACGCGGTCCGACAGATAACGCACGATGGACAGGTCATGGCTGATGAACAGAAGCGTCAATAGGCGCGTATTCGAGGTCGAGGTCTTCGCTCATAGCTTCGAAAAGACAATCGAATACTCCGGCCCTGGCCCACCGGCGAAACCGCCGGAACTGGCTGTTCCAGTGACCAAAGGCAGGCGGCAGGTCGCGCCACGGCGACCCGGTGCGCACCCGCCAAAAGACCGCTTCCAGAAACATGCGATTGTCCCTTGCAGTGACTCCGGCATCACTGATCTTACTTGGAAGATGCGGCTCAGGCCGCTGCCACAAGATGTCCGACACCACCAATCGCTGCTCGTTCATTCAGGCCTCCATTTTGAGAGTTTGAATCAGAAATTAGGCGTAATAGGAAACCTGAATGTCCGCAGACCCTAAAAGCAATAAGCCTTCTTAGCCAAAATCATGGAGAGGGCCCTTCTTGGATCAGCACGAAGGATATTACGGCGCAGAAAAAAAATGCTGAATCCCTCATGTGTCAACGAAGGTTTGTTTGTCAAAGTGATACGGCCCACATGAGATGTGGGCCGCTCGTTTGAAGATTTACCACCAGCCGCTATCGATCTCCTGGCGTGACTCAAGCTGCTCCTCCGACAG
>NZ_JBMERN010000220.1:0-3739 GCF_049310965.1 Loktanella sp. DJP18
GCCTCTAAAGCAGTGAATCATCGCGGACAGCTGTCACGGACGACGCTGCGATCGTTCCGCCCCCGGCAAGGACTAGCGTATTGACGCCGCGGTTCACCTGTACCTCGGTCACGGTGGCATAGATCTCGGCGGCCTCTTCAGCGACGACTTCGCCGTTCGCAAGGCTGACTGTATCGAACGTATAATGCCCGCGCGGCAGTGGCATGCCGTCCGACGTGACCCCGGCCCAACTGAGGGGCGCATTGTCGGTGGGAATGTTCAGGCGCTGAAGCTCGACACCCTTGTCGTCGCGAACGATCAGTTGCGCCGCATCCGCACCCCGCTGAACATTCGGCACCACGGTCACCGGTGCCCCGTCGAAATAAGCAGGCATGTCGGCACGGGCCTGCATCCCGACCCAACCCGCCAGCTGCGCAAGCCCGCCAGTCCCCATCTGCCCGGCCAGTGCCCGGAGCAGATCGTTGGTCTGCACCTGCTGTTCCACACCTGAAAAGGTGGCGAGCTGCGTCGCGTAATCGGACGAATCGACCGGATTGAGAGGGTCCTGGTTCTGCATCTGAACGGTCAGCATCTTCAGAAACGTCGTGAAATCGGCGCTGATGTTCGTGCCGCTGCCCGTGGGGGCCGTCGTCTTGGCGGCCGATGCGGCGGTCCCGCCGGTTTGGCTTGTCGTGCTTACATCCATCACAGGCTCCTATAGCCAAAGGTCCAGACTGCCGTCTGCGCGCCGGGCAGGGATGGCAGGGGCGGCGGGTGCCGCGTTGATCGTGTCTTTGTCATGGGCCAGCGCCGTGTCGCCGGCGAACGGCCCGGAGCCGCGACCTGCCTGCGATTCGCCCTGTGCCGTCCCGAATTGCATCGTGACCGATGTGAACCCGAGTGCCCGGAATTCCTGCTGCAGGACATCCACATGCCGGCGCATCAGGTCTGCCGTCTCTGGCCTGTCGGTCGTCACGGACAGTACGATCGTCTGGTCCTGCGCTGTCACTGTCATGCGCACCCGTCCCAGTTCCACCGGATCGAGCGTAAGCTCTGTTGCCCGATCGGAGGTCTGACGCAGCGCAACGGAGAGTTGTTGTGCCACATGTTGCGCCAGCAACGGGGTCTGGGGTCGCTGAGTTAACGAATCGGTCGGCAGGATCGTGCGATTGACCCCACCTATCATGTTCTCAGGAAGCCCCATTATCGGTTCGGCTGTGACGACGGTCGACGGCGAGCCCGACTGGTCCTCTTGGCCACTCGCCGGTGGCGTGACGTGTGCCTGGGTCAGGCCGGTCGCGGCTTGGATTTTTGCGGTCTCAATTGTGACGGTCGGCACGATCGCAGGTTCATCCGCCCACGTATAAGATGCCTTGCGGGTCTCGCTGGTTGTGTCAGCGGCACGGCGAACCGGCAGCGCGGTTTCTGCTCGGCCGGCTGCGGGCCTGTCAAATGCGACGAAAGTCTCGACCGGCCCTGAATGCGAAACTACTTCATGTAGAGTCGTGCCCGTCCGAGGCGATGACAGCTGACCGATGTTCTGTCCCGCCTGGGCGAGGGCGTGGGCAATGGGAGGGGCGGCCACACCGATTTGCAGCACCCTGTCAGGCGACTGTCGCAGCGAAACACCGGTTGCATCGATGTCTGCCGCATCAGTTGCACGTGTCGGACGTGCGAAAGAAGGCGTCTCATCGCCCGGTGCGTCGGTCAATGTCATGGAAACTGTGGCCTCAGACACGGCCTCACCGCTCGCTGAAAGCGTCCGGTTCAGTTCATTGCCCCTCGGCCGCACGTCGGCAATCGAAGGCTCTGCGCCGACTGGCCGCGCAAATGCCGCGCCCTGCCGCCCCTGAGCGATCGGAGGAACATCTACATGTGGCGTGAAGATCAGAGGTGCCGAACCGGCATCGATATCGCGCGGGTCGCCAGTCGATCCGGCGTCTGGCAAGAGGAGGTCATCGCTGTCTTCCTCAAACGCGCCAGTGGCGACATGCGGACTGGTGCCACTTGAATCCGCAGGGTTGGTCACGTCGTCGGTCAGATACTTGTCCTGCAGGCGCGTGATGGCCTCGATGAACGTCAGGCCGTCGCCCATCGCACCACCGGTCCGGGCTGAAAAAGGCGGCGTCCCCGCTGCCTCGCCCGGCGCGCTCGCCGGCATCTTTGGAAGGATCTGCATCGCGAACCTTTCTGTTCTGGACAGCCCCTTTTCCACCAAGAAGGTTACGAATTTTTTTACCGGACGGGTGCACAACAGAAAAAACACGTTCCGAGAGGTTCCCATGATCCCGATTCCCGTGATGCCCGCAGCCGTTCCGCCCCAGGCACGGCCCGCACCGCCCACGAGCGATGCCTGCCTGATGGCAGCCGCCCAGAAGCTGGAAGCGACCTTCCTGTCTGAAATGTTGAAATCAGCAGGCTTCGATTCTGCACGAGGGGCGTTTGGCGGCGGGGATGGTGAAGATGGCTTTGCATCGTTCCTGCGCGACGCACAGGCCGAAAACATGGCGGCAGCGGGCGGAATTGGGCTGGCCGAATCGCTTTTCAATGCAATGAAAGCGCGGGCCCATGCGTGAGTCTGTGGCGCAGACCCTGCTGACGCTTCTTGAGACCGAAGGGGCCGCGATACGCTCTGGTCGGCTCGCCGATCTGACTGCGCTGGCGGATCAGAAGATCGCGTTGTCGCGCAAAATTTCTGAGACACCACTGGATCGGATAGTGCTTGGCCGGATCGACCGCGCCCTGCGCCGCAATGAACGTCTTTTGACCGCGGCTTGCGACGGCGTGAAATGTGCGGCGACCCGGCTGGCCGCGCTGCGGGCGGTGCGCGACGGTCTCAGCCTCTACAATGAAGCCGGAAATCGATCGACCGTCGCACGCCGGCCCGACGCGCTGGAGCGCAAAGTCTGAACGTAATTCACTCAAATTGCTCTGAATTTTGACGCCCCTGTTAACCCGACGTTGAGACTGCCACAGCGATGAAGAACGCATCCCAAACAGGATGACACCTCCGCCGAAGATGCGGAACGAAGCGTCAGAACGACGTGTCACTGCCCCGAACATCGGGGCGTTTTCCCCAAACGCGGGCCGCAAAATGCCGCCTCTGAAGGATCAAACCATGGCCACTTTCCATGCGCCACCGTGGTGACCGCCGCCCTTCACGACCTTCTTGCGTTTGATGCTGATCGGCTGATTTGCGTTGGCACTCATCGCGGCATTCCTCGAGTTGGCGTGACACGAGGCATGGGTCCGAGGATGTGAAGGCGTCCTTAACGCCGCAATCCGACGAAAAGCGGTTTACAGATCCTTGCGGACGTAAATCTCGTCCACGCCGCAGAATTCCGCCAGAATGTAGCCGCTATTCCGCATCAGGGCGGCGATCTGCGGACCGCCGCCGTTGTTCTCGATCGCCCAGACGTCGACCCGGTATTTGTCATGGTCAAAGGCCGTCAGCGCCGCCATTTCACCCCCCTCGATGTCAAGCGAGACGAAGTCCACCCGGTTGATACCGATTTCAGCAAAGAGAGTATTCAGACTGCGCGTAGGCACGGTGATCCGGTCCTCTTGATGGCGTGGATCGGCGCGCACGCGGGTCAGCATTGCGGCATCGTATTCCTGCGCGAGACCGCTCATCTGGGTATAGCCCTGCGTGACGGCAATGAACGATGCCTCGCCGTCAACATCGGCTATGGCATAGGGCAGGCAGGGGCTGGTCCGCCACAATTCTGCCGTCTCGCGGTGCTGTTTCACCGGCTCGACC
>NZ_JBMERN010000221.1:0-3664 GCF_049310965.1 Loktanella sp. DJP18
CGGCCATGGAAGCGGTGGAAGAACACTTCCCGCCGCTAGCAGGCCAACTCCCCAAGGACTACGAACGCTTCGACGACGATCTGCTCGAGAGCATGATGCGCAAGTTTGACACCGAGGCATTGCGCAATGCGTCGGGTGACGTGTTCGGCCGCATCTACGAATACTTCCTCGCCGAGTTTTCCAAGCAGGGTGCCCACGACAACGGCGAGTTCTTCACACCGCCCTCAATCGTCCAGACCATCGTCAACGTGATCGAACCCGACCACGGCATCGTCTTTGACCCTGCGTGCGGCTCGGGCGGCATGTTCGTGCAATCCAGCCACTTCATCGAAGAAGAAGGGCAGGACACGATGAAGCGCGTCACCTTCTACGGCCACGAAAAGAACGAGACGACCGCCAAGCTCGCCCAGACCAACCTTGCTGTCCACGGACTACAGGGCACCATCCGGGCCGGGAACGAGGCCATCACCTACTACAAGGATCCGCACGAACTTGTCGGCAAGTGCGACTTCGTGATGGCAAATCCGCCGTTCAACGTGGATGAGGTCGACGCCGACAAGGTCAAAGGCGACGCACGTCTGCCCTTCGGCCTGCCCGGCGTGAACAAGGGCAAGAAGGTCTCCAACGCCAATTACCTGTGGATGTCCTATTTCTACAGCTACTTGAACGACAGGGGCCGCGCCGGTGTCGTCATGTCATCCCAAGCCTCCAGCGCCGGGCGGGACGAGGCGAAGGTGCGCCAGAAGCTGGTCGAGACCGGCGCCGTGGACGTAATGATCGATATCCGCGGCAACTTCTTCTACACCCGCACCGTGCCTTGCCAGCTCTGGTTTTTCGACCGGGCAAAGGAGCGTGACGCCGAACGCGCCGATCATGTACTGATGCTCGACGCGCGCAACATTTACCGTAAGGTTTCACGCGCCATCTTCGACTTCTCGCCCGAGCAGCAAAAGAATATCGCCGCAATCATCTGGCTTTATCGCAAGCAGTCCGATCGATACCTAGACCTGGTTACATCCTACCTTGCGGAAGCAATCGCACATGGACAGGCGACGGCCGAACCGCTGACGGGCTTCAAGGAAGCGCTGGCCAAGCTGATCGACCTTATGGCCCCTTTTGTGAGACCGGCGCGCGACCCGGACCCGCTGGCAGAGACATGGGCGGAGCTGACCGTCGTGCAGACCACTCTCAATGACGACATCGCAGGGTTCGCGGCAGAGGTTGACGTTCAGACGAAGGCCTGGGCCGAAAGCGTAAATGGAGCAGACCGGGACAACGCCACGCTCCATGCGGCGCGTGAAGGATTGCACGGAATGGCAGAGCGGTGCCGGGACCTGACCAAGCAGATCGACCTGGCGGCGAAGCTGGCGGGCCGCGCGGTGGATGTGGCGATTAAGAAACTGGAGGCGCGGGACTCGGATCTCTGGGCCAACGTGCAGGTGAACAAGGCGCGCAAGGCGCTGGAAGGCGTACGTGCCGACGCGGTCGAGGCGCTGCGGAGCGCACGGTACTTTGTAAAACAGGCTGACTGGCTGCAGGAGCGATTTCCAGAGGCGGAATTGGCAGATGTCGAGAGGTTGGTGAAACTGGTGGATCGTACCGAGATCGCCGAACATGACTGGAGCCTGACGCCCGGCCGCTATGTCGGCGTCGCGCCCGAGGAGGTGGACGAGGATTTCGACTTCGAGGAGGCGCTGCGGTCGATCCACATCGACCTGAAGGGGCTGAACGAGGAGGCAGCGGAGCTGGCGGAGCGGATCGCTCGAAACTTCGAGGAGTTGGGGGCGTGACAAAGCAACAACTCGTCGATGCTGACATTGTAGAGTTGCAGGAACTAACGGACCCCGATCGGCCAATAACCTACGGCGTTGTGAAACCGGGGCCCGAAGACCGCGAAACCGGCGTGATCTTCATTCGTGGTGGCGACATCTCCAATGGGTCAATCAACGAGACTGACCTGCGCACGATCACGCAAGAAGTATCGCGGCCATACGCCCGAACCATTCTCCGCGGCGGTGAAGTGGTCATGTCGCTTGTCGGGAACCCTGGCGAGGTCGCGGTTGTGCCGGATAGACTTGCTGGCGCAAACTTGGCGAGACAGGCGGGGCTGATCGCGCTCCGGCCGGAGATATACGCTCCCTACGTCAAATACTATCTCATGGCTCCGCAGGGCCGCGGCGAGCTTTTCCAGCGAACGCAGGGCGCGGTTCAGCAAGTCATCAACCTGTCGGACCTGAAAAGAGTGAAGGTGCGCTTGCCATCTCGGCTTGTTCAAGAACGGATCGCCTCCATCCTCTCCGCCTACGACGACCTGATCGAGACCAACCGACGGCGGATTACGCTTTTGGAGGAGGCTGCGCGGCTGCTTTACCGCGAGTGGTTCGTCCACTTCCGCTTCCCCGGACACGAGCACGTTAAGATCACCGACGGCGTCCCCGATGGCTGGGAGCGGGGCGACTTTGGCAGCGTCGCCCAGCTAAACTATGGAAAGGCATTGAAGGCCGAGAACCGGATTGAGGGGCCTTTCCCGGTTTACGGATCAAGCTGTAAAGTCGGCATCCATGAAAAAGCCTTGGTCGAGTCGCCCGCGATCGTGGTTGGCCGCAAAGGGAATGTCGGTAGCGTGTATTGGTGTTCAGAAAACTTCTGGCCGATTGACACGGCATACTTCATCTCGAAAGAACAGTCCGACTACTGGCTTTATCAAACTCTGCCGGACATCGGCTTTCAGAATACAGACACGGGGGTTCCGGGGCTGAACCGGGATTTCGCCTATAGCCGAAAAGTCGTCGTCCCAAGCGAGAATTTAAGGCGCGAGTTCAACTTGACCGTCGAGCCTATGTTTGCACAGGTTCAGTTGCTTGCGACACACAATCAGAAACTCGCCCAAGCCCGCGACCTCCTCCTGCCGCGCCTGATGAACGGGGAGGTACCGGTGTGACGCAGGACGGCTTCCTTTCCGGCTCCAACTTGGAGCCCGAAGAGATGCAGCAAATGCTGCAGCGTTGGCGCGAGAACAGGACGCCAAGAGAGCATGCAGAGGGTCTTCTTCGCCCCAGGTTCACCTTTCTCGAACTGCAACTCGACGCCATCAAGGAACTGATACACCGGCACCAGCAGGCCGAGGCGGTAACGTGGATCAAGTTTAAGGAACTGGACATGGAAATCGAAGCCAACCCGAACAACGAGCAACTCGACGGGCTCCGCGAGGACCGGTTCTGGAAGGCAGTCTTCATGGATTCCGCGCACAGCATGGCTGTTGTCGGCATGCTGGCTCCGTTCATCGAATCCCTGTTTGACGCCATATTTGACAGGCTCAAGCACAAGGTGACGCTTCCGACTGACCACAGGCGCAACACGCTCGGGGAGAGAGATATTTGGAATCCGCAATGGTATGCGGCGCGCAAGGCAGAAGATAGTCGCAAGGATATTGTTCTAGGCATCAAGCAACTTGCAGGTGCCACGGGCTTCAAAACGTATCTTCCTCCAGGCCATGAACCTGCGTTGGAGGCACTCTTCGCCTTTCGCAATAACATGCTGCACAACGGGTTTGAATGGCCCACGAAGAAGGTCAAGCTCTTCACAAAGCGTATTGCTTCCGAAGGGTGGCCGGACGACTGGTTCTCGGGAACCGACCGGGGCGAAGACCCTTGGCTCTATTACA
>NZ_JBMERN010000222.1:0-3602 GCF_049310965.1 Loktanella sp. DJP18
CCCGAACCAAGGGGGACTTGATGAGCAATCTGTATTGGCTGAGCGAGGCTCAGATTGAGCGGCTGAGGCCCTATTTTCCGAAGAGCCGTGGCGTGCCACGCGTCGATGACCGGCAAGTCCTGAGCGGCATTATAATTATTAATCGTAGTGGCTTGCCTTGGCGTGACGCGCCGCTGGAGTATGGTCCGTACCGGCCGCTAGCGCCCAAAAGCAACGTCCCCGTAGACCAACGACCGACCTTACACTATCAATTAAACTGAGCTACCCGATGGGGGCACTCCACTTGTCACTGCTCTGATACCGGTCAGGCTGGTACTTTGGGCGGTAGTTATTTTTAATCGTCAGGCTAATTGCCGTGGAGCCGTTGTCATGATGAAATTGCTTGCTGGCCTTGGTGCGCTGGTCTTGGTGGTGATGGGATACTTCGTACTGGTCCCAGCTACGACGCCGCCTGCACTGGAGTCGGCTTCCGAAACGGCGGTGGTCGTTCCCGATCCGGGGACCGACGCCATAGCGCCGGTGGCACCGGTGTTCGTCACACCGGAGGCGATCGTTTCGCAGGACGTCGCACCTGTCTCCTTCGACGATGAAACGGTCCTTGAGGATATGGCAGCCGATGCCCGCGAAAGCCTGCCCTCGGCGGTGACGGACACGCTGACGATGACCGACGCCCTGTTCCTGCCGCGAATGCGGATCATGGAATACAGCTACGTGACGACAGCTGTCGACGGGCGCGCCTCAGCCCGCGAGATGCGGACCCTGATCGAAGCCAACTCTGAGCGGCTCTGTCTTGCGGGGAGGCAGATGTTTGGGATGGACGTGACCATGCGTAACAGTTTCGAGGATCGCGACGGCAATCTTTTCCAGCGGGTGTATCTCCTGCCGGAAGATTGCGAGACATTTTATTAGCTGTCACTGGCCGGCTTTAGCCATGCCGACGCAGGCTTTTTCGACTGAGGGCATATCGAGCGTCCTGCTTTCGGATAACAAATCTCATTGAGCTACGGCCGGTCGCGCCTGACCAAAAACAAGGAAAAAATCATGTCTTTCGCACCGCTCAAGACCACCACGGCACTTGTTGCCTGCTTGGCGCTGGGGCTGCAGCCCACCTTCGTGACGAGGTCATGGGCGCAAGAGATCGAGTTACTCTGTCGGGACCAGTCGGCACCACCCTGTCCTGCAGGAGAGCCCGAAGCCGGTATGACTCCGGCGGAACGGGCCGCATTTGCAGCCACAGAGGCAGAGAGCGTTGCGGCTGAGGCAGAGGCCGCGGCTCAAGAGATGCAAGGAGTCGCTACCGCTGCCGTCGCAGAGGCCCTGCGCCTGACTGAGGAAGCGGCAGCTGCCGAGGCTACCGAAGCAGCTGCGGCTGCGCAGGCGCAGGCGGAGGCGAAGGCAGAAGCAGACCGCGCGACTGCAGCCGCAGCAGCAGCCACAGCCCAGGCAGAAGCGCTGCGTTCCGCGGCGGACGCTTCAGCACGGACTGCAGAAGAAGTGGCAGCGGCGGAGGCGGCAGCACAGGCGGCAGCGGTAACAGCGGCGGCAGAAGCTGCAGCACGGGCAGCTGAGGAAGCAGCAGCGGCAGAAGCTGCAGCACGAGCGGCCGAGGAAGCGGCAGCGGCGGAGGCAGCAACGCGGGCGGCGGAAGAAGCAGCAGCCGCAGAGGCCGCAGCACAAGCCGCCGACGACGCGGCAGCCGCAAAGGCCGCAGCACAAGCGGCAGAAGAAGCAGCAGCGGCACAGGCGGCTGAGGAAGCGGCTGCCGCAGAAGCCGCAATACGGGCAGCCGAGGATGCGGCAGCGGCGGAGGCCGCAGCACAAGCCGCTGACGACGCGGCAGCCGCAGAGGCAGCGGCACAGGCAGCCGAGGATGCCGCAGCGGCGGAGGCCGCAGCACAAGCCGCCGACGAAGCGGCAGCGGCGGAGGCAGCAACGCGGGCGGCGGAAGAAGCAGCAGCCGCAGAGGCCGCAGCACAAGCCGCCGACGACGCGGCAGCCGCAAAGGCCGCAGCACAAGCGGCAGCGGCGGAGGCCGCAATACGGGCAGCCGAGGAATCCGCCGCCGCAGAGGCCGCAACACGGGCAGCCGAGGAAGCAGTAGCTGCGGAAGCTGCAGCACAAGCGGCGGAGGAAGCATCAGCGGCAGAGGCAGCAGCACAAGCGGCTGAGGAAGCGGCGGCGGCGGTGGCGGCAGAACAGGCAGCCGAGGAAGCGGCGGCGGCGGAGGCCACAGCACAAGGGACTGAGGAAGCAGCAACGGCACAGGCTGCAGCACAAGCGGCGGAGGAAGCGGCCGTCGCAGAGACTACAGCACAGGCGGCGGAGGCGGCAGCACGGGCGGCAGAGGAAGCAGAAGCCACAGCACAAGCCGTTGACGACGCGGCGGCATTAGAGGCTGCAGCGCAGGCGAATGAGGAAGCCGCTGCGGCAGAAGCTTCAGCTCTGGCGGCGGCGGCAGCAGCAGCGGCAGCGCTGGCTTTGATCGATCCGACCGTTGCCGAAGATGACGAAGCGCCAGTAGCTGCGACCCCGGAAACGGCGGTGGCACCGGCGGAAGTGATCGAGGAATCCCTCGCTGCGCAGTCGGTCCGGACCAGTGCGCAGGACTTCGCAACGACAATCGACAGTGCGGGCGCAAGTCCCGCGCCAGACGGCGGGCTCAGCAATATTCAGAAGGCGCTCTTGCTAGGTCTGGGTGCCATCGTCGTCGGATCGGTGCTGCGCAATGGAGACCAGGTGGTGGCAAATACGGGCGACCGCGTTGTTGTCGAAGGAGACCGAGGATTTACCGTTTACAAGGATGACGACGCGCTCTTGCGTCAGCCCGGTGCGATTATTCGCACCGAAACCTTCGGGGATGGATCATCGCGGACCACGCTCGACCGGGATGACGGATCACAGGTCGTGACAATTAGCGATTCACATGGACGGGTGCTACGTCGGGCCGTCCTCTATCCTGATGGGACGGAGTACGAACTGTTTGATGATCTGCAAGCCCTTCCGGCGGTTGATGTACGCCAGTTAGTGGCGACACGCCCGGCTCCGCTCAGCCTGTCCGTCGCAGAGAGCGACATGGCCGCATTGCGCAGGGCGTTGCGCGAAGAAATGGTATACGATGCGGGCCGAACCTTCAGCCTGCGCCAGATTCGCGAGATTGAGCAGGTGCGCGGCCTCGTTCTAGGGATTGAGCTGGATACTGTAAACTTCGCGAACGGCTCTGCCGCGATCCCAGCGGAGCAGGCGCGCAGTCTGGTGCGGCTTGGCATCCTGATAGAAGAGATGCTCTTCGAAAACCCGCGCGAAGTGTTCCTGATCGAAGGCCATACCGACGCGGTGGGAAGTGAAGTCGAAAACCTCGCCCTGTCGGACAGGCGCGCGGAGTCGATCGCACTTGCCCTGACCGAGGCTTTCCACATCCCTCCTGAGAACCTGATCGTTCAGGGCTATGGCGAGGCGCTGTTGAGGATAATGACTCAGTCAGCGGAGGAAAGTAACCGGCGCGTGACCGTGCGCCGGATCACACCACTGCTAAATCAGATCGCGGCGAACTGAGGGAGCAACTCGGCGTAGGTTGGGCGAAGGGAAGATGGCTTCCCTTTAAA
>NZ_JBMERN010000223.1:0-3539 GCF_049310965.1 Loktanella sp. DJP18
ACGGAAACAAGTAGAGATGTCATCACCGTCGAGGTGGAGATTTGGCTAAGGTCAGAGCCTAAACTTCGACGAATTCAATTGATCGGGCAAGTTTGCCGTAGCGGTTCTTTTCGGCAACAGGCTCTGATCATGCTATTGAAGACGGGCCACTCCATCATCTGCTTCTAAACAGCAAGTTAAGGAGGAAACCACATGCGACTTACAACATACCTTACCGCCACAGGCGCGCTCGTCGTGTCTCTTGCGGCAGCACCTCTCTATGCTCAGGACGCCAGCAAAAACCTATCCAACCCACAAGACGCTCCTTCTCAGCCGCTCGCCGATGAGACTACACCTGCAAACGAGACCAATACGCGGATGAACGGCACCACGGGTGACTCTGACCCGGTCGTCGTGACCGTGGGTGACGCTGAAATACTCAATTCTGACGTCATGCGCGCGATCGGTATGCTGCCTCCTGCAATGCGCCAGCAGCCCGCCGATATGCTGCTACCAGCGGCAGTGCAGCAACTGGTCCTGCGTGAACTTATCTTAGACCGTGCAGGTAGTGAAAACCTTGCGGACGACCCGGACTTTGCTACCATGTCCGACCAAGCGACCGCAGAGGCAAGGGAAGACGTCACGGTGCAGTTCTGGCTGCAGCGCGAGATGGCCGATGCTGTCAACGCGGAAACGGTAAACGCCGCCTACGAGCAAATCAAACAGAGCATCAACGGCGAAGTGCCCCCTCTTGATGCGATCCGACCGCAGATCGAACAGGAGCTCCGCCGTCGCGAGATGGACCGGATCCGGGCCGATCTACAGACGAAAGGACCGGAAATCACCTTCGCAAATCAAGGTCAGCAGCAGGTAGACTATTCCGATGGGGCCTTCTGCACAGCTAACTATGCCCCTGAAGGTGACACTACACTGCAGGCGGGGTCCGAGTTCGCCGAGATGGATCTCGATGGCGACGGCATGGTCACGCAAGAAGAATATCGGCAATGCCGAATGGCCGCTGCAAAGAACTGAGCCAAGAGCGCCGGCGGCACGAGCCGCCGGCCGCCACATACAGAGCCACGGAAGAGGTTGAAAGCGGCGATCCCGTTATTCGGGTAGCGGGGATGGCCCGCCCTCCGACCTTACAAAACTTTATAGGTGCTGTCAGGACGCCGACGATGCCCAATCCCATATGCATTCTTAGGCACACACCACGAGGATGGAGAACCCCCTTATGAATACCCCGATCCGCAAGCACATTTCTGGCGTTACCTTGGCTGCCGTTCTGGCCGGTACTACTGCCATTACCATAACCCCTACCACAGCACTGGCGGTCCCCGCCGGTGGCTACGGCGATATAGTCGAGACATTGGCCCCTGCCGTGGTCTTCATCGAAGTCACGGGAAAGGCGCAAGACACACAGTCCATTGCCGACGCGCTGCCGCCGGGCTTTCCACGCGAGGAGTTGGAGCGCCGCTTTGGTCCGATGTTCCCGGACCAAGGGGAAGGCAACAACGACGCACCTGCACAAGGGCTGGGATCTGGCTTCATCATTTCCAAAGACGGGTTGATCGTTACCAATAACCACGTGGTCGACGGGGCTGAGACCGTTAAAGTGAAGCTGAACGACGACAAGGAATATGATGCCGAAGTCATTGGTGCTGACCCCTTGACGGATATTGCACTGATCAAAATCACCGCAGATGTTGACCTGCCTACCGTGCCTTGGGGCGATAGCGAGACCGTGCGTGCCGGTGACGAGGCACTAGCCATCGGTAACCCATTCGGGCTTGGCGGCACCGTGACCGCGGGCATCGTATCCGCCGTGTCGCGCGACATCCATTCCGGACCCTACGACGACTACATCCAGACCGATGCTGCGATCAACCACGGCAATTCTGGCGGCCCTCTGTTCAATGCCGAGGGAGAAGTCATTGGCGTCAACACAATGATCTTCAGCCCCGGTGGCGGGTCCGTAGGCATAGGTTTTGCAGTACCCTCTGATCTGGTCCAGAAAGTTGTGACCGATCTGCAGGATGATGGCTCCATCGCCCGCGGCTGGCTGGGCGTTCAGATCAAACCCATGACCGAAGAGATTGCCTCGGTTCTGGGATACGACGAACCAAAGGGTGCGGTTATCGAAGATGTGACTGCAGACAGCCCTGCAGCTGAGGCTGGCCTCGAAACTGGCGACATCATCCTCACGTTCGCCGACAAGGACATTGCCGATGTGGGCGACCTGACCCGCGCCGTGGCTGATACGACGCCTGGGTCCGATACCAAGGCCATCGTTTGGCGCGAGGGCAAAGAGGTGACAATCGATGTCACCGTAGGCGATCTCGCCAAACAAGCCGCCTGACACTGACTGAGCTGCGGCACACCCTCGTTGCGCGGGGTGTGCCGCCCCAAGGACAAGATTTGGCTGCGAAGCACCAGCGGGGTTCGGCAACGCCACTAAGGGGGCGGGGCCATTTTTACGAACCGGGACAATGGGCCTCATCTTGCAGAGGGATTGCCATGGCACAGGGGAACGCGATGAGAATTCTCGTGGTCGAGGACGACCGAATTACCGGCCAGTACGTCGCCCGCAGCTTGCGCGGAGAAGGCCATACCGTCGATCTGGTCGACAACGGCAATGACGGTCTGATTCAAGCCACTCGCTCCAACCATGACGTGATGATCGTTGATTGGATGCTGCCCCAAATTGACGGCCTGACGCTGGTCAAATCCCTGAGGGTGATTGGCAAGCACACACCAGTTCTGTTTCTGACGGCCATGGGATCGGTCGAAGACCGGATCATGGGTCTAAACGCCGGAGCGGACGACTACCTCGTGAAGCCTTTCGTCTTCGGTGAGCTTTCGGCCCGTATTAATGCATTGGCTCGGCGTCCGCGCTCACCGGCACAGGACACAGTTCTGCGTGCCGGCGATTTGAGCGTAAATCTTGTTAGCCGTGACGTGATGCGGGCAAAGCAAAAGATCAAGCTGTTGCCACGTGAATTTGCCATTCTGGAACATCTATTACGTCGAAAGGGCCAGTTCCAAACCCGTAGCATGCTGCTGGAGAACATCTGGGGCATTTCCTTTGATCCCCAAACCAACGTGGTGGAAACCCATATCAGCCGGTTGCGGTCCAAAGTCGACAAGCCATTCGACGCCGACCTGATCAAGACAGTACGCGGAGTCGGTTACCGGATTGAGGAATGACCCACATGTGCGCAGTACTGCGCCCCAGACTTGGGTTCGATCGTGTCCCAATACTTGGTGTAAGAAACGTGATGTTGATTTCCACCCAGAAGTGACCCGGGTTTTCCACCGAGATTTGACCAACCTTTAGCTTATGTTTCGGGGCTCAGGCTTTGGTCAAGTCATGAGTGTCCTCCTTTGTTTTCCGCGCAGCTGCAGCCGAACTGGCCTTGAAGCGGAAGCTGTCGTTTCCGATCTCCAGGATGTGGCAGCGATGGGTCAGGCGGTCGAGGAGCGCGGTCGTCATCTTGGCGTCGTTGGCTTTATTCGCCGGGCAAAACCCTCGCGATGACCTCGAGGACCTTTTTTGTGCG
>NZ_JBMERN010000224.1:0-3524 GCF_049310965.1 Loktanella sp. DJP18
TAGCGTTATGATATCCTTGTCGCACGCCTCCGCATATGTCCGGACGGGGGCTGCGGAGGTGCCATGACGACGACCCAGACGAACGACGCTGTGCAGGAACGCCATGACGCCCCCTGTTCCCCGGCCGGCGATCTGCGGCTGGAACAGCGCCCCATCGAGACCTTGATCCCTTACGCCCGCAATGCGCGGACGCACAGCCCGGCGCAGGTGGCGCTGATCGCGGGGTCGATCCGGGAGTATGGCTTCACCAACCCGGTGCTGGTGGACGGTGAGAACGGCATCATTGCGGGGCATGGCCGAGGATGGCCGCGCGGACGCTGGGGTTGGCGCGCGTGCCGGTGATCGAGTTGGCGCATCTGAGCCCTGCGCAGAAGCGGGCCTACATCCTGGCCGACAACAAGCTGGCGGAACAGGCAGGCTGGGACAAGGACCTGCTGGCGCTGGAGGTGGGCGCGCTCTCCGATCTGGGCATCGACCTCGCGGACCTCGGCTTCGCTGCGGGCGAGATCGATGCGCTGCTCCGGGCGGGACAAGCCGATCCGCGGGAGGATGAGACGCCGGAGGTGCCGGCCGTGCCCGTGTCGCGCGCGGGGGATCTGTGGTGCCTGGGGTCGCACCGGCTGCTCTGCGGCGATGCGACGGACGCAGCGGGGGTCACACGTCTGCTCAACGGGGTCACACCGCATCTGATGGTCACCGATCCGCCCTACGGCGTGATGTACGATCCGGACTGGCGCAACCGGGCCGGTGCTGCCGAGACGAAGCGCACCGGCAAGGTGATGAACGACGACCGGGCCGAATGGCGCGAAGCCTGGGCGCTGTTCCCGGGCGATGTGGCCTATGTCTGGCACGGCGCACTGCATGCCACCACCGTGGCCGAGAGCCTCGCCGCCTGCGGCTTCGATGTGCGCAGCCAGATCATATCTGGGCCAAGGAACGTCTGGTGCTGAGCCGGGGCGACTATCACTGGCAGCACGAGCCCGCGTGGTATGCCGTACGGCGCAAGGCGACTGGACACTGGGCGGGGGACCGCAAGCAGACGACCCTGTGGCAGATCCCGAGCCGCGATCAGGATGCGCAGACCGTGCATGGCACCCAGAAGCCGGTGGAGTGCATGCGCCGACCGATGCTGAACAACGCCAGCGCCGGCCAGGCCGTCTACGAGCCGTTCTGCGGATCGGGCACGACGCTGATCGCGGCGGAGACGACGGGGCGGGTCTGTTACGCCATGGAGCTGGACCCGGCCTATGTTGATGTGGCGGTGAAGCGCTGGCAGACCTTTACCGGGCAGGCTGCAACTCTGGACGGTGGTGACAGCTTCACGGCGGTGGCTGACGCCCGTGCCAAGGATGATGCGTGATGGCGCGGCCCGAGAAGCGCTTGACCCCTGAGCAGGTGGCGGAGGTGGAGACGCTCGCGGCCGTGCTGACGGTGGGCCAGATGGCGGATTACTTCGGGATCGGCCGGACCACCTTCTTTGCCATCATCGAGCGGGAAGCGGAGGTTGCCGAACGTTATAAAAGGGGGAAAGCCCGGGCCATTGGTGCCATTGCGCAGAGCCTGATCAGCAAGGCGCGGGGCGGCGACACCACGTCGATGATCTTCTACCTCAAGACCCAGGCTGGCTGGCGCGAAACCGATCGGCTAAAACACACCGGGGCGGAAGGCGGTCCCATCACATCGATCGTGCGCCAGATCGTCAGCCCCACCGACAAGCTGCGGACGCTGATCGAGGGCTACGCAGAGCGGCAGGTGGGACCGGCGATGGACCATGCGGGCGCGAGTGGACGCCCCGGACAGCCGCTGTCCCTCGCGGACACGGATCCCGCAGCAGAGGCCACGCCATGACCCGGGGGGGCGGTCAGAACTCGGGCGCTGTCGCATCGGGACCGGCGCGGGGCGGAAACCTTCCACGGCCGCGAAATTGCCGACCGGGTCCCAGCCCACGGGAAGTGCGCCGGAGTTCCGTATTCATTGGCATTCCACACCACAGGGGGTGGCCCTGATGCCGCAAAACAGTCGACCAAGTGTGGGTGCATTCCCACTGCGGGACAAGACCGTGCCAGACGACAGTTGGACGGCTCACCTGTCGCACCGGTGCCAAGCCGGGACGGCGCTGCTGTGCCGCTCTCCGTTCTCTGCGGACCTCGTGTGGACGGCGTCCCAGCTCTCCATCATCGTCGCCAGCGTGCCCGCATGAGGGGCCGCAAGCCCAAGCCCACGGCGCTGAAGCTGATCGAGGGAAACCCCGGCAAGCGCCCGCTCAACGGACGCGAGCCAAGGCCGCCCACCAGCCTGCCGACCTGTCCCTCGCACCTGTCGGCGGCGGCAAAGGCGGAGTGGAAGCGGCTGGCGCGCATGCTGAACGAGATCGGCCTGCTGACGCAGATCGACCGGGGTGTGCTGGCCGCCTATTGTCAGGCCTATGGCCGATGGGTGGAAGCCGAAAAGAAGCTCGCTGTCACGCCGCCCATCCTGAAGACCCCGGCCGGCTACGTGCAGGTCAGCCCCTGGATCACCATTGCCAACCGGCAGGTGGAGCTGATGACGCGGCTGATGGGGGAGCTCGGCCTGTCGCCCTCGTCGCGGTCCCGCCTGGCGGTCGACGTGCAGTCTGGCCCCGACCTGTCCGAATGGGGGCTGTAGGGCGATGATGGGTCGCAAGCCTAGCCCCACCGCACTCCGCCGCGCGAACGGCAACCCCGGTAAGCGCGGTTACAATGCCGCTGAACCACTGCCGCCTGACGGGTTGCCGGACTGTCCGCCGCATCTGTCGTCGGTCGCACAGGACGAATGGCACCGGCTGGCACCCGGCCTGTTCGACATGGGTGTGCTGACGATCGTCGATCGCGCGGCGCTTGCGGCCTACTGCCAGTGCTACGGCCGCTGGGTCGAGGCGGAAGAGCGGATGCGCGAGACGCCGGCGATGATCCGGACGCCCTCGGGCTACGTGCAGCAATCGCCATGGATGTCGGTTGCCAACAAGCAGCTGGAATTGATGGGGCGCTACATGGCCGAGTTCGGCATGACGCCGGCGTCCCGGTCCCGGGTCCAGGCGCTGAGGGTTGAGGCTGCCGCAGATGAACCCGTCACGCAGATCGACATCATGCTGGTCTCGACCGACGCCGATGGCAACCGGGTCGAACAGCCGATGAACCCTTCAGGATCGCCATCGCGCCTGGAGGACCAGAAGCGCCGCATCACCCGGTCCGACGTGGTTTATGTGACAGATACCTTCGACTAACCCACTGATCTAGCTACGGATAGCTGCCAAACGGGTGTACACATCTGCGCAACCAGCGACAGGCAGGTGTGTACATGGTCAGCAATGGTGTCCCGGTTTTGCGGTACGTCGCCTATGAGCGGGTCTCGACCGCCCGCCAGGGCAGCAGCGGCCTGGGTCTGGAGGCGCAGCGGCAGACGATTGCACAGTTCGCAGTGACACGGGACGCCACGGTGATCGGCCGCTTCACCGAGGTCGAAAGCGGGCGCAATCCCGATCGCCCGGAACTGTCGAAGGCCCT
>NZ_JBMERN010000225.1:0-3523 GCF_049310965.1 Loktanella sp. DJP18
GCAAGCTACGGAGGCCTATGACCAGGTGTATGACGCCGCCCAAGAGGGGGGCAGTCAGCTCGCTGACTTCTACGACAGACAACCACTTGTGATTGGTGCTCTGGGATTGGCCATTGGAACCGCAATCGGTGCCATTGCGCCGCGGACGGACTTTGAAGACGATGCTATGGGTGCACAACGCGATCAACTTTTTGCTGAGGCGGAGCGCATCTACGACGAAGAGAAAGGCAAGCTGGAAACCGTTGCCGATGAAGGCGTCAAGGAGGCAAAAATGCAGGCTACCAATGTCTCGGATACGATCTCGGACAACGTCAAATCGTCAGCTGAGGAAGTTAAATCTGCTGCAACCAAGGTGGCTGAAACAACCCGGGACGAAGCCAGCAATCAGGATCTGGGCAAGCCGTCCACCTGACACGGTCGGACGACCTGTCGCAAAAACTGCGATCACCCGCCACGCTTGTAGCGGGTGATCTGCCCGATAAAAATTCTCCGATCCCATGAACACAGGCACTGCCCCAACCAAAGCCAAATACTGAACGATGTTTGATGATCCTCTTCTCTATGACGGTATGGGCGGGCTGCTCCGGACAGTATTTGCTGCAGCCATATTGTACCTGGCCGTCGTTGCTGCCGTGCGTATGTTCGGCAAACGTTCAACGTCACAGATGAACAATTTCGATTGGATCGTCACGGTCGCCATTGGGTCATTGATGGCATCCGGTGTACTGTTATCCGACGTCACGGTCGTCGAAAGCGCGGCAGCCATTTACACATTACTCGCGTTGCAATGGATTCTCACCTCGGTTGTGATACGATCCGACACCGCGACAAAGATCGTCAAATCAGAGCCGACGTTGCTGCTGCACCGCGGTGTCATTCTGATGGATGCAATCAGCGCCGAGCGTATGACCAAGGCAGAGATCCACGCGGCCGTCCGTCAGGCGGGTTATAGCCGCATCGAAGATGTCCAGTGGGTCATCCTGGAAACCAACTCTACACTCAGCGTCATCGGCGCAGACCAACCCCTCAGCGATCCGAACATGCTTTATCACGTTGCAGGTACGAAGGATGTTCTTGCGACTAACGCTGACACACCGGCGAAGGTAAGGGGTCACGTGAATGCCTGATAGCGACTTATCCGAAGATCCGGACTCCACCGAAATGGCTGATACCCGGACGGCATGGGCAGAAGATCGCACCATGCTCGCAAACGAGCGGACCTTCGCGGGCTGGATGCGAACCGGTATGGCCTCCATCGCCTTGGCTCTCGGCCTGAAAGCCGTCTTTAAAGATACAACTTATCCAATAATTGCAAAATGTGTAGCCGAGATATTTGTCTTGGCAGGGGTAATCATATTCTGGACTGCCGTCCTCAATTGCCGAAAAGCACGGCGGAGGATGAAGGATCACGATGTGGAAGCGCAATCGAGTCGACATATGACGTGGCTGGCAATTATTCTAACAATCGCTGCGGTAGCAACGGGAATTATCCTCTTTCTTCTTTGAGGTATCGAACTTAGTTTCCTAAGGGCCGCTTTCCGAGGCTACTTTTCTTAACACGTAAAATCTCTACCCGATTTTATATGCTGCTTGATTACGATATTCATAAGCGTGCTGCAGACGCCAATTTTTAATCCGGTTCGCTGCGCCGCAATGATAGGCTACTTATTAGATGCGCTGACCAGCCTCGGATCAAATTCGGCATAGCGATTGCGAAACTGCACCCGTTCTTCCCAAGTTCTCCAATCGTGAATTTTGACGTAAGAGCGTGAGCGTGTCAGACTTCCTGACTTTTCCAGATTTCGCAATATGCGGTTCACATACACCGCGGTGAGGCCCAAGGAGTCGCCAACTTCACGCTGCGAAAATGGTAAGGGAAGACGATCTGACTTTAGCAGGCTTGCATAGTCAATTTTAGCCTTTAGCGCCAAGATAAAATGCATCAGACGATCCTGCGCGGCAAACCGCGCAATGGCGTGCATGCGATCCTGCAAGACCCGGGTTTCTATGTTGGACAACGCCCACATCATGTTGAAGACGCGTGGATGATCGGAGGCCATCGCAAATAACTTTTCCCTGCTTAATATTGCGACTGATCCGACTGTATGCATGACGGACACATGGGGTGGCGACGCAAACCCCAAATCGTTAAAGCCAATCAGGTCTCCAGCCATATAAATATGCGTGATTGTTATTTTGTCGTGGTCCGAATGGACTTGAGCGGTAGCCCATCCTGAACGCAAAATTGCAATGCGATCATCATGGCGGCCGCTGTCGAATACCTCAGAGTGGCTCCGACGATCCTCGGTACGCGCTTCCAGGTCCTCCAATGCGAGACGTTCAGAGACGGTAAGGTCGAGAATACGCGACAGTCGTGTGAGAAACGCGCTTTGAACAGATTGTGACATCTATTTTTACGATATCCTTGCGCCGGCTTCATGAGCGGTGTCTTGATCAATTCCTTAAACCAGATTTGTAGGCGTGATGGCAATGGTTCGATTGTCTGGCGCAACGAGCAGACTCTGTTGATGGCGTGGATGCCCCCTCCCGACGGCATCGCAATGTGCCACTATGATGAGTGTTGAAGCCATCAACGGTTCGACACCCCGACCAATGGCTGGCTGAAGCGCCTGCTGACCCGCAAGCCACGCATGGTTGCCGCCATCGCGGTGGCCAATAAGATGGCGCGTGGCCTCTGGGCCATGATGACGAAGCAAGAGGACTACCGGCATCCGGCGGCGACGATGGCGTAGCGAAGATTGCGCGTCACGACGTCCCGGTAAGTTGGGAGTGTCAGGAGGTCACTGAACAGTAAGGGCAAAGGATCGATCAGATCCGGGTCAGAGAAAGCAGTATTTGTGCAGGAGCCTCAGAGCTCGGTTTGTTGATATGCTTCTGGTCCGCGCATCGCCATGACCTGTCCGCGGTCACATCAGAGCCGCACACAGAGGCCTGATACATGACCGCACCCGATCACACGCTCGAACCGTTCAAAAATCACTTGCACCAATGGGGGCATCCATACATGCGCAAATCAGCTGATGGACGGCTCTCTCCTTCCCCCGGACGAATTCATCCCACGGTTTCTGTGACAGGGATGCCGAGGGCGGTGTAGCCGTTCAGGATCGCAACGCACACCTGAACCTCTGCGACCTGGCGGTCGAAATCGCGCGCCATGAGGCGCTGGCCCAACAGTTTCACGCAGTGCATCTTTGTCTCGACGCGGGGCCGCGCAGTTGTATCCGCTCCCGTTCCGCCAGAGCGCCCGACCCGGATATCTTGATGCGCGCAGCGCGTCGTTCCTGGCGATGGCACCGGCAGTGGTTGGCTTCCATGGCTGGGGATTTTTGCGCGGTGGGATGACCGCAGAGGCTCCACGATCGGCGATGGCGTTATGGCATCGGCGCGTGTCGTATGCGCCATCCGCGGTCACGCTGCCAATCTCCTGATCGTGCGGGATCTGGTTGAGTAGATGAGGTAGCATCGGTGCATCCCCGGTGTTGCTGCCCGTAATCTCGACTGC
>NZ_JBMERN010000226.1:0-3480 GCF_049310965.1 Loktanella sp. DJP18
CGCGCGCCGGCCAGACCCTCTGTGCGTGCCAGCGGACGTAGTCCACGCACTCGCGCAACCGGTTGGTCCGCCGCCGCGCTTCGTTTAGCGGCAATCCATCGGCCGGACACAGCATCGACTTGCCAAAGCTGCCGCTGACCATCCGGACATGCATGTGCGGGGCCGCCACATCGATCAGTGTGACCGCCAGCTGGGGCAGGATCTGCCTCAGAAGCTCCGGCCGCATCGTGGCATCGAGATGCAGGACCGGCTTTGCGCGCAGGCTCTCGTGCAGCCCCCGGATCCGGCGCAGGATGATCGGGTGGTGACCGACCGCATCAGGCTTCGCGATGCTGATCTGTCCGGACATCTCCTGCCCACCCTCCAGCAAGGCCGCAAGTGCCTGCCACAGCGCCGCCAGTTGCAGGATCCGGGCGTTGGCGGCCGCAATGGCAAAGCTGCGTGCGCGCAGGGCGGCCGGCATCCCCGGCACAAGCCCGGTGTCCTGCAAGCGCCAGCGCTCCAATTGTGCCGCGTGCCGGCACTCCGCGGCGGTCACGCCCGCAGCCTGCAGAGATGACCGTGTGACGGGACCCGGACCATTCATTACCAACGCCGATGCGACCTTGCCACGGATTGCGACCAGATCCGCCATGGCCCCGGTAGGGCCGCGACCGATGGGCTGACCGCCCATGCCCGAGACGGGCTCGACAGTGATGCCTTCGACACTGATACCGCGCTGCTGCTCCAGCGCCCGGGCCCAGCACCCCTCGTCGATCATCAGCAGGGCCACATCGTCTCGCGCGAAGGCCAGGCCCGAGAACAGGGCATCATAGGGTGCCACGACCACATCCGCGTCGGCGACGTCGCGCAGGTTCTGCTGCTTGCGGCAGCCCGCGAAGAACCTGCAGTGCTGCCCATCCTTGGCAGCACATGCACTGTCCCGGACGTTCTGCCCGGCTGCAAGCGCCGCCCTGACGGCCTCGAGATCGCGGCACATGGGATCGCCGCTGATCGGTTCTGTCCGCTCGTAGCCGCGCAGCACGGCCACCCGTGCGCCCGCCGCAGACCAGGCCGCGGCGGTCTCTTCCGCAAGCGCGTGCGACGGCGTGAACACCAGGATGCGGTGCGGCAGTCCCAGCTGTCGCAACTGTGCCGCCAAGGCGAGCAACTGATCGCGTGCGACCCGCGACTTGCCCAGGCCGACGGTTGCGCGGATCCCTAGCGCTGGCATTGTCCCGTCGTGGTGCTGATGCCACTGGACGACGTCGGCGCAGAACGCGGCGAGGGTGTCCGAGAGCAGGACACGCCCTTCGGCAACCGTAAGCGTTGGTGCATCGGTGTCGGGCTCCGGTACGTCACGATCTCGCGACGGCAGCCGCCCGTCACGCGCCAGCCGCAGCTTGTCGGAAACCTTGCGGGTGGCGTCTGACAGCGCGTAGGGCATGGCCCGGTCCTGCCGGGGTCGATCCAGATCGGTCGTGGCGGTGAAGCGCTGCCATACCTGCAGGGCCACCGGATTCAGCTGCGGGGTCTCACCAGCCTCCAGCGCGTCGTGGACGGCATGGAAGGCAATCTGGCTGAGCCAGGCATCGCGCCCATCGATGACCATGCCGCTGGTATCGCGCGCGGGATCTCCAGACCCGGCAGGTGTGTGTCGTGGCCCTGCGATGCGAGCACCACCGCTGCGATCGCCGGGACCGCACTCGGCCAGAAAGGCTGATGCCGCAGCTGCGTAGATGACCGGCAGGTCCGCCAGCGGCACGTCCAGCGGCGTCTCCCGAAACGGCCAGCCGTAGGGCTGACCTGTGCCGGGGTGCATTCCGAAGGCCACAAACTGCTGGCCCGCGCCCAGGACCTCGATCTGGCCGGACTTCATCTTGGGGAAAGGTGTGTCGGTGCGATAGAGCAGCAGCCGCTTCGGCCAGAGGCCGACCCGCACCAGAGTTTCCCCAAAGCGCGCAAAGGCCAGTGCCTGCGCCGCATGGGCCCGGTCGGGATCCAGAACGTCGATGTCGATGCCGACCAACCGGCCGGTGCGCAGGCCGATGCCACAGGTGGGATGTCGAACGCTCCACTCCGCAATCACCGCCTTATCGATCGTCACGCTGGTCCAGCGGCTGACGGCCGGGGCCTTTTGATTGGGCCTGATCGGGATGGGCTCATAGCCGTTCTCGAACAGCTGTGCGGCACCATCGGTAAAGATGGGATGCCCAGCACCAGCGGGGCGGCCGTTGGCCACCCCCGTGTTCGTCTGTGTCGTCTGCAGGCCGCGCTTATGGCGTCCTGCATCCATGCGTCAGGGCCAGGTCGTCCGGGTGGCTTCCCAGTCCAGCACATCCGTCAGGCGATAGCGGATTGCGCCGCCGATGGTCAGCCAGGCAGGACCACTGCGCTCAGCGCGCCAGCGTTGCAGTGTCCGCGGGCTCACACGCCACCGCCGCGCGAGCTCATCGGTGGTCAGCCAGTCCTGCCGCGGCGGCGTCATTGCGCCACCCCGGCGTCATCAGTTCGCTGCAAGGTCCGGCGATAGAGTGCAAAGAGTGGCGTGCCGTTCCTGGACTGACCAGCATAGCGCACGCGGTAGTCCGTCCCGCTGTCAGTCAGAAACTGCAGATCACACATGTGATAGAGGCCGGGGATGCGTTGTTCATCAGACTGCGCCATCACACCGCCCCCTCACGGACCAAGGGCCTGTTCGGTGCAATACGCCGCGCGAATGGAACGGGTCTGGCAATGGCGAGGTAGATGAACGCGTTCTGCCTGATCCGCTTTTGTACGAGGTGGACGAGACCAGCATCGAAGGCTCGTCGAGCGGCCACCGCGAGCGATCCGAGCCGCGTGCAGTCCAGTTTGCTCAGCAGCGATGTTTCAATGCACGTATCGACAGACAGGAAACCGCTGTAGTATGTGATCGTGTCACCAGGCGTCGCAGTACTGACCCACTTGCAGAAATCCTGGTCAGACATGACACTGCGGCCGACATGTGAAAGTGGTCGCTCGGCAGGCATCGGCTCCATCACACCATGCTCCCGCAAAATCCCAGGGCCGCAAACGTGCGGCGCAGTCCAGCGATGCGGCGGTAGAGGCCCGAACGGCTGTAGCGACCTGATTTGACCAAGTCAGTCACGTTCTCTCGCGCGAGATCCAGGCAGAGGTTCAGATCATCCGAGGTGAGGCGCGATAGAACGGAGTGCAACGAAAGGGTCCGGTCCGGGTCAGGCAGCATCTGGCCCGTCCAGCTCCACAGGCTCGCCGCCTCGGAAAGCACGTCTACCAGCTCCCGTTGGTCCTTGCCACCGGTCGGAATGTCGAACGGGACGTGAATACCACGCCGATTTCGCGTGGCTCTCGCCCGTGCGGCATAGGTCCGGGACCGGTTGCGGATGACGACCCCGGCAAATGCGCCGAGTTGGCCGCGGGCCGGCACATAGCGCGGAAGCCGGCGCAGGACATCGACCAGCAGGTCCTGCGTGAGGTCATCGCGATCCTGAAGATCGG